>CAXVWN010000023.1:0-11919 GCA_964263725.1 Spirosoma sp. | reverse complement strand
ACGGGAACGGGCCAATTCCGGCAGGCATTGATTGTTGTTCAATTTGCGATTACGGCTTTCCTGATTATCAGTACGTTTCTGGTTCGCAATCAGTTGACGTTTATTCAGAGCAAAAAATTGGGCTACAGCAAAGATCACGTATTGATGTTACCTGTTGATAGGCAGGTCAATGAAAAAATACAGGCCATAAAAACTGAGTTTCGACAAAACGTCGACGTTCAACAGATTTCGCTGGCCTCTGATTCGCCGGTATATGTTGAGGGCGGGTATGGAATGCGTGGATCAAACATGCCGGATGGGCAACGTAAAATGGTAACGGGCCTATCCATTGACGAAGATTTTGTGCCAACCATGAGCCTGAATCTTGTTGCTGGCAGCAATATAAATGCCGCCGATATGGAGCGGATTTCACGCACAGATAATGACAGTCTTACCCGGAGCCGGTTTATTCTCAACGAGGCTGCGGTGAAAGAACTCGGATGGACGCCCCAACAGGCTATTGGTCAGCGCCTTGATGTAAGCGGACGCTTAGGCGAGATTAAGGGCGTAGTGGCTGATTTTCACTTCGCGTCTATGAAAGAGAAAATTGGTCCGCTGGCTCTTTTTCCGCAGAATGGTGGCGAAATCCTGCTGGTAAAACTGTCCGGCAGCCAATTGTCGAATACGCTCCAGTTTATGGAAAACAAATGGCGGACGCTCATACCTGATCGCCCATTTTCCTATGAATTCATGGATGAGGAATTCAACAAACTCTACTCCGCCGAAACGCGTACTGGGCAGATTTTCAGCGTTTTTGCGTTTCTCTCCATCTTTCTGGCCTGCCTTGGTTTATTTGGTTTGTCAGCCTATACAACGGCGCAACGAACTAAGGAAATTGGTGTGCGTAAAGTATTAGGCGCATCGGTGCTGAGTATTGTCGGATTACTCTCCAAAGACTTCCTAAAATTGGTTCTAATCGCTATTGTTCTGGCTTCGCCCATTGCGTGGTACGCCATGAATCAGTGGTTGACGAATTTCGCTTACAAGATCGACATTCAATGGTGGGTGTTCGCTTTGGCGGGTTTATTAGCTGTGGGCATCGCGTTGCTAACCGTGAGTTTTCAGAGCATAAGAGCCGCGTTGATGAACCCGGTTAAATCATTAAGAAGTGACTAGTCTGGGGCATGGACAAAACCCCCACCCGTGCGCTAATAATTAGTTCTGAGCGTCTGTCTAATAGTTTTACAATTCCTTTACAATGTTTTACAGAGGTTTTGCAAGCCTTGTAAAACAGGCCTATACTTTTGATTCACTGGTCACTTAAAAATACGAACCATGAAAAAAGTAAATGGACTTCCGCTTGCACTCTTTTGCATTTTAATCTCTACGGTTGGTTTCGGGCAGAAAGTCTTCACCGATTGCTCAGCGGCTTTTTTGACTAGTAAAATGGTTGTTGACAGCTATACCGATCAAGGAAAATGTCTCCTCTCATCAAGCACTACCGGCGAATTAACAGTTTGCACGGTGAACCTATCACCTACCAAAAGCAAAGCCATCGATAAAATCGCCTTCAAAATTGCGATTAGAGACAAAGACACGCAAACGATACTACTCTATTCTAATGAAAATTTTGAGCAGATAGCCATTGAGCGCGTATTGGCAAAATGCAAAAAAGGCGACCATATTATACTATTGACGCTGGACGATAAATACGCGATGCCACACAATGAAATTCTGGTACAATAACACACCATTTAACGCTTACTCTCATGAAACTATACGTAGTGATTCAACAGGCGGTTGTGCTATTGACTCTATTTGTGTCGGCAATTACTGTTGTCGCCCCAAGCAACTTTACAACTGCCAGCCTTACAAGTGTGCGTCTGCAAGCGGCACAAAACCGTGTAGTAACCTCCTGTTACAACCCGTTGTTGCTTGATAATAAACCGTTCAATTACGTTGACTTTTCCCTTCTCAGTAAGGGCATGTTAACAGTAGTGACCGGAAATTCGGAAACGAATGATGTTGAAAAAATTCCGTTCCGAATTTATTTACGGCGGGATGGAAAAAACATTACCAGTGGCGTATCAGACACAACCCGGTCTTTACTTACCATAAACGTCGCTTCTATTCTGGCCATCGCAAAACCCGGTGACTATCTGGTTATTGACCCAACCCGGGAAATCGACTTAAAGGCCCGACGAAGTATTAAAGTGCGGGATTTCTATTTTAATTCTAACTTGTTTTCGTTTCTGAGGAATACGGACGATGGTTGTTGATTCTAAACAGGTGTAGACTTTCTGCCGATTATGAGAAAATTAGCTGTTGTTATCGCCGTTCTGGGGGCCAGTCTGTTGCTCACGCAATTTGTGTGGCTGGCCCCCTCGGTGAACAAGGCTGACAAACTCCTTTTCGCCAACAAAGTTAATCTGGCTCTTCGCCGTACAGCCCATCACTTACTGATTGAGAAGGGAGATTCTACGTCTCGTATTTTGCCCGTAAAACAACTGAATGCCACTACGTTTTTGGTCCGGCTGGAGCGTCCATTCGACTATGGTCGGTTGCCAGCGTTGTTACATCAATCGTTCGCTATCTATAAAATCACAGATAATTACGACGTTGCGGTACTGAATTGCGTAAGTGGAGAATTGCAGTTGGGTTACAACTTTCTGGATTTGACCGAACACCATGAAATTCCCTGTGGAGATCGCCAACAGGAACCGGGATGTTATAATTTACAGATCGCCTTCAATACAGCCGAAACACACAATCAGACGGCCGCTGGTTGGTGGCCGTGGGCTTTAGGGTTTCTGCTGGTTGGGGGAGCCTATGTAGCCTGGCAAAGATCAACCCAAAAATCAACGCTACCAGCAACGTTACCCGCGTCCGATACGACTAACACAAACGCCCGGGAAGGGACAATTCAGATAGGGAAAACCACCTTTAATGTTTCTAACCAGTCGATAAACATAGATGGCCTTACTCATACGCTCACGTACCGGGAAACCAAGCTGCTGGACCTTTTCGGTCGCCACCCGAACCAATTATTAGAACGGGATTTCATCCTTAAATCGGTCTGGGAAGACGAGGGTATTATCGTGGGCCGCAGCGTAGATGTCTTTGTATCCCGCCTGCGTAAATTACTTCAGCCCGACTCAACTGTGCGTATTGTAGCCGTACATGGCGTTGGGTATCGACTGGATATTCGTCAAGGTGAGAACGACGGGTAATTAGCTGCCTCAAGAATTAAACCGGATCATTTATAGCTATAGTGTATCTCTGTTTGGACTGGGTTCTGTTTTCTCACGAAAAAACAGTCTGCCGATACGACGTTGGCGTTACACCTTCCAGCATTTTGAATAAGCGGGAAAAATAATGCAGGTTATTGAACCCCACTTGGTAGCAAACTTCAGTAACTGTGGTGGTCGGATTGACCAGTAATCGTTTCGCCAGACTTATCCGCTCCCGGATAATAAACTCCATTGGAGACAAACCAAAGGTTTCTTTAAACGACCGAAAAAACCCGGATTTGCTCATGCACGCTTTCTGACAAAGTACGTCAATTCCTATTTTTTCCGGCAAATGCTCACGGATGTATTCGACCACCGTGGCAAACCGGTTGTTGGCCGACAGCCCGTCTTCGACCATAGCCATATTCTGGGTCTGAATCACTCGAATCAGTAGGGATTTTAGCGTCAAATCGGCCAGAGCGTCCTTGGCTATGTCGTCTTCCATGCTAATGCTGATCAATTTGTTCATGACATTGGCCAGCTCCCGATTATTGTAAAAATGGTACTGGCTGAAATTCAGTTTCCATTCGGTAATCTCATCTTGTCGGGGGTAATACTCGTTCAGAAAATCCAGCATGTGGGTCACTACATCCCAGTCTAAAGCAATGGTTGCACATTGAACCGGGTGCTTTTCGTCGGCTTCCGGAAAATCCACTTTCATTGAAATCCCTTCCGGTAGAATTACGGTTTCACCGGGCAGAAAATCAAAGCCGGGATTCTTTGATAAATGCATCACTTTTTTCCCTCGCAACATACTGGTGATTACCAGCCCACTATACGACAAAACAACGTCTGAGCATTGTCGGTATGTCTCAAAAATATTCAGCTCACAATGGTTTAGATTAAATACCCGCCGGTGCTCAACCAGTGAGTTTAATTTCTTAGTATCCGATAGGTTGATGGTCTGAAGAGGATATCCGTTGTTCATCATATTCGCTTTTATTCTCTATAAACGCTTTTTATCCACAATGCTTATTGCCTTACTGTTGATAAAGTTGGACAATAGTAGTATTTGTTGGTATTATCGTGCAAATAAAAACTTTTCTGATTGCCTAGTTTTGCGTCGAAAGTACTGGAAAGAATCAACTGAATTAGCCTATCTAAAAAATCAAATCATGAGCATTACGTTAGAACAAGCTGAAATTGCGGTAGAAGCATCAAAAGCAAAAGCCGTAGAAATAGGAACCTTAATGAACATTGCCATAGTCGATGCCGGGGCTAACCTGACAGCGTTTGCCCGCATGGACGGTGCTTGGCTAGGGTCGGTCGATATTGCGCAGAAAAAAGCCAAAACGGCCCGCTATTTTGATATGCCATCGGGCATGATCGGCAGTTTGTCGCAACCGGGTGGATCGCTTTACAACATCGAGCATTCCAACGGTGGGCTAATTACCTTTCCGGGTGGCATTCCGATCAAGAATGCGGCTGGCGAAGTTATTGGCGCCATTGGCGTATCGGGAAGCACCGTCGAAAACGATAATATCGTTGCTCAGGCAGGTGTGGATGCTCTCAGCTAAATCCGCTTAATCATCTAAACCCCAGCAATATGTGTCAAAATCGTGGTGTTGCGTACATAGAACCCGGCGTGGTTGAAGTACAGTCCATTGAATATCCGAAACTGGCTCTTGGTGACCGTAAATGCCACCATGGGGTTATTCTACAAATCGTTTCGACAAACATTTGCGGTAGCGATCAACATATGGTTCGGGGTCGTACAACGGCACCAGCCGGTCTGGTACTGGGCCACGAAATAACGGGGCTGGTAATCGAAGCCGGACGCGATGTGGAGTACATTAAGGAAGGTGATCTGGTATCGGTTCCGTTCAATATTGCCTGCGGACGCTGCCGGAACTGCAAAGCGGGTCAGACGGGCATTTGCCTCAATGTTAACCCCGGTCGGGCCGGAGCCGCTTATGGTTACGTCGATATGGGCGGGTGGGTTGGTGGTCAGGCCGAGTATGTCATGGTGCCCTACGCTGATTTCAATTTGCTAAAGTTTCCGGACAAAGACCAGGCAATGGCCAAAATCCGGGACTTGACACTGCTTTCCGATATATTTCCGACGGGTTATCACGGGGCCGTTACGGCCGGTGTGGGGCCAGGTTCGATTGTGTACGTAGCAGGTGCCGGTCCGGTTGGGCTGGCCTGCGCAGTTTCCTGTCACTTGTTGGGAGCGGCTGTCGTTATTGTTGGCGACATGATTCCTGAACGGCTGGAACAGGCAAAAAGCTTTGGTTGTGAGGTTATTGACCTGCGAAAAGATATACCACTAGCCGATCAGATCGCCGAAATTATCGGTGTCCCTGAAGTAGACTCTGCCGTCGATTGCGTAGGGTTCGAAGCGCACGGACACGGGTCCGAAGCGGGTACAGAACAACCGGCAACCGTACTGAACGCGGCCATGACCATAACACGGGCGGGTGGCGCCATTGGTATTCCCGGCTTGTATGTTACGGGTGATCCCGGCGCATCTACCGAAGCGGCCAAACTGGGAAATCTAAACATCCGCATTGGGTTAGGCTGGGCGAAATCTCACTCCTTCTACACAGGGCAATGCCCGGTCATGAAGTATCATCGCCAACTGATGAATGCCATTTTGTACGATAAAGTACAAATAGCAAAAGCGGTAAACGTTGAAGTTATCAGCCTGGATAAAGCACCAAAAGGCTACCAGGATTTTGATAAAGGAGCCGCTAAGAAATTCGTCATTGACCCGCATGGATTGATTCCGAACTGAGTACCTTAAATATAGTAATTGACCTGTCGGTACAGGGACATTGTATGTCCCTGTACCGTTTTTTTTACATCAATTCCCAACTAAAATTCACTGACACTCACGAATACAATCCGGCCAATTCGTTAAAAAATGTTAACCCGATACCCTGATTTAGCCCAGAGAGATGGTTAACATTTTTTAACGGGATAGCGGCAGGAAACCAAGGAAAACGAAAAGCAATAGTAAATACCTTCATGGCCTTAAAAGCCCGTTTCACAGCGGGTATTCTTCGTTTTTCAATTCCCCTTTTATGTTGCAGAACTACATAAAAATTGCCATGCGCAATCTCCTTCGGCGTCGGTTCTATGCGCTTGTAACGTTAGTTGGTCTCATGGTTGGCATTACGTTTTTGCTGCTCATTGGCAATTACATTCAGGGCGAACTAACCGTTAATAAAACCCTTCGACATGCCAGCCAGCAATATCTGGTGCGAAGCCATTGGAAGGAGGCAACAATGGGAATGGACATCACAACGCTCGCTCCCATTGGCCCAACGCTCAAGCAGTTGTACCCCAACCTGGTTGCCAATTACTACCGATTCTACGGCGTAACGGCTATTATCTCAAAGGGTGAGAAACACTTCAGGCAAAGTATTGAAGTGGGAGATTCGACTATGTTACACATGTTTGGCTTCCCATTGGCCTACGGCGATCCAAAAACGGCTCTTCTGGAACCCAACTCCATTGTGATTACGGCGGCTGTCGCGGAGAAGTTTTTCGGCAAAACCGATGTGCTTCGGCAGTCGCTAACTGTGCAGACACCAGCAGGCGGCAAACAGATATTTACCGTGACGGGTGTGTTGCAGAACCCGCCCAAGAACAGTGTCACGGGTCTGCTGTCAACCACCGATGAGGTCTTTATTCCGATGCGTAACATCAGTTACTTTGCGCCAGAAGCCGGGATAAATTCCTGGCAGAATCAGTATATCCCAAACTATCTGGAACTGCAACCGGGCGTCACTGCCGATCAACTGGCCCAGCCCATAGCTAATGTTCTGGCAACTTATGCACCACCAGGATTTAAAGAGAATTTACAAGTATCACTTAGTCCGTTGGAAACCTATTACCTGAAAGGCAACAATGGTCTGGTCGAAAAGATGGTTCTCACACTAACCATCATTGCTGTCTTTATTTTGTTGATGGCCGTAGTCAATTTCGTGAATATCACCATCGGCATATCGGCTACCCGTCTGCGAGAAATCGGTGTCAGGAAGGTGCTGGGCGGCTTGAAACGGCAACTTATTGGGCAGTTTTTAGCCGAAGCAATCTTACTAACGGCGGGTGCTACTGTACTGGCATTGGGTTGTCATGAATTGTTCCGGTCTGTGTTTGCCGACTTATTAGAGCGGCCTATTCCATCATTCATTATGTGGTCGCCAATGGCCTATGCCGGGCTGATTGGCTTTGTATTGCTCATCGGTTTGCTGGCGGGAAGTTATCCGGCATTCGTGCTGTCGAGCTTACCTTCGGTCGAGTCACTCAGAGGAAAACTAACGGCATCGGCACAAAAAGGAATTGGTCTTCGCCGGGCGCTGATTGTCTTTCAGTTTACGGTAGCCATTTTCGTTTTTGTTGGTTCACTGGTCATTAGTCGGCAGGTCGCTTATTTTTTCAGTAAAGACCTAGGCTATCAGAAAGACCAGATTATGACGGTAGCCTCCGTTCCGCGCGATTGGTCGGCAGATGGTGTCCGGCGGATGGAAGGCGTTAGAGGTCAGCTGGCTCGCCTACCCGGTGTCAGCGATGTAAGTTTTTCGTATGAAATTCCAGACGGAAGAAGCAGTGGCAGTGGGCGGCTATTTCAGCAAGGGCGCGACAGTAGTAGCGCAGCCGTAGTTACGGTATTAACGGCTGATGAACGTTTTGCGCAAACCTACGGACTGCACATGCAGGAAGGTCAGTTTTTCCACGCCAGTGGGAGCGGCTACGACTCCACCCGTGTTGTGCTAAATGAGTCGGCGGTCCGGGCATTGGGATGGGCCAGCCCCGCTAAGGCAATGGGCCAGATTGTGCGGTTTCAGGGCAGCAATCGAGCGTATCGGGTTGGTGGCATTCTGGCTGATTTCCACTTTAGCTCGCTGTACGTAACCATTGATCCGATCATATTCCTGCACGTTCGGGCAAATCCTATTTATCGCTACTTCTCCTTCAAGATTACGCCCGGTCATTTGCCTGAAACCATAGCCACAATTGGCAGTGAATGGGCAAGACTATTTCCCGATGCTCCCTTCGATTATTCGTTCATGGACGACACGCTCCAGACACTGTATAAGACAGAGATTCAACTTCAAAAGGCGTCGCGATTAGCCACAACGCTGGCGCTGATTATCGTGCTGCTGGGCGTGTTAGGATTGGTATCATTGAACGTAACCCGACGTACCAAAGAAATTGGCATCCGTAAAGTACTGGGTTCATCGACGCTCAGCATTGTCAATTTATTCATGAAAGAATTTGTGCTGATTCTGCTGATTGCCAATGCCATCGCCTGGCCGCTTGCCTATTATTTACTGAGCGATTGGCTAACGCATTTTGCCTATCGGGCCGATTTTTCGTGGTGGCCGTTTGTACTCGTATCGCTTATTCTGGCTTTATTAACGGGATTTGTAGTCAGCACGCAAGCAATCCGGGCAGCCCTAGTGAATCCGGTGAAGAGTTTGCGAAGCGAGTAATACCGTAGAGACGCAATCACTTTCGTCTCCCTGACCGGACTGACGAAACAAATTGCTGACGCATAGGAGACGCAAGGGATTGCATCTCTACAAATCCTCAACCGAATGCTTCGTTCCTATCTCCGAATCGCCCTCCGTAACCTGCGTTCGCAACGCAGTTATACGTTGCTTACTATCATTGGTTTGTCTGTTGGACTGGCGGGCGGATTACTCATTTTCCTATTCCTGCGTCATCACCTCAGCACCGACCGGCACCACGCGAAGTTCGATCGTATTTATAGGATTGACACGGATTTATATCTCGCCGATGGCTCCATCGAATACAACCCGGAAGCCCCACTGCCGATGGCGCAGGCATTGCGAACCGCTTATCCGCAGGTGGAACAGGCTGCTTTTCTGATGATGCTTCGGGAACTGACCGTCGGCGTTAAGCCGTCCGGCAAGGCCAGCGGTTCTCCATCGGAGCCAAGCCAGGCACAACCCACGCGCTTTCAGGAACACAAGGGCGTGGGTCTGGTAGAATCAGAATGGTTCGACATTATGGATTACACGTGGTTGCAAGGCAATCCTAAAACCGCCCTCCGCGAACCAAACAGCGTGGTTTTAACGACATCGTGGGCGAAGAAATATTTCGGGAATGTCAATCCGATTGGTCGGGTAATAACCCTTAACAACAAAGTTGATGCAACCGTAACGGGTTTGCTGGCCGAACCACCCACCACGACGGATACCGATCTGGGCTTATTTGTCTCCCTGGCAACGCTCAAAACGATAGATTCCACCTATAACATGACAGACTGGTACTGGCTCAACAGCACGAACCGCGTTTATGTCACGTTGAAAAATCCGGATGAAGCCCCCGCCATCGAACGGGCGTTTCCGGCTTTGGCGAAAAAACAGTACGGAGCCGATGCCGGTGTGTTTCGCTTTCACCTTCAGCCCATGCGCGAATTTCATTTCGACGTGGCGCGGGGCGGTACGACCATTCGTGCATCATTGCTGTGGTCGCTGGGCGCGGTGGGAATGCTGCTGATTGTAGCGGCCTGCATTAATTTTATCAATCTGGCTACGGTTCAGGCGCTCCGGCGGAGCAAAGAAGTAGGCGTCCGCAAAACGCTGGGTAGCTCACGCAGCCAGTTGATTTGGCAATTTCTACTCGAAACTACACTCATAATTCTGGCAGCTACGGGTGTAGCCCTGCTTCTGGTCGTGGTATTTCTCCCGCTGTTTAACGACTGGGTACAACTGAATCTATCCCTCCGAACCGACTGGCAGACACTTTGCTTTATCGGATTGCTGCTCAGTGGTATTATCCTGTTGGCTGGTGGGTATCCGGCAACTGTGCTATCTGGCGTTGAGCCCTGGGCGGCTCTCCGGGGCACGCTCACCGCTGTGTCGAGTGGTGGCATCACGGTAAGGCAAGTATTGGTCGTAACGCAGTTTGTCGTTTGCCAGGCGCTTATTATCGCATCGCTGGTGGTGGCAAATCAGATTCGGTATATCCAACAAGCGGACTTGGGTTTTCGAAAAGATAATGTTGTGATCGTTACGTTGCCACCCGGTCAGAAAGCGAAGCAGGATGCCTTCAAACAACAGCTTTCACACTACAGCGATATTCAGTCAGTTAGCCTTAGCCATCTGGCTCCCACCAGTAACCTGTTGTTTGGCGGCTCGTTCAAATTCAACGGCAGTACCGAGTGGTCAAAATTCCCGATTCGGGACCGGCTCGCCGATGCAGATTACCTGGACACATATGGCATAAAATTACTGGCGGGGCGGAATATAACTCCCGGCGACACCATTCGCGATTATGTGATCAACGAAACTCTACTCCATAAACTTGGCTTTCATAACCCGCAGCAGGTTTTGGGCAAAATGTTACAGTATTACCTCTCATCGGTTCCATTACCCATTGTTGGTGTTGTAAAGGATTTTCATCAGAAATCGTTGCGCGACGAGATTGGACCCTGTTTCATTGCCAATCAGGCGGATTGGTACAGGCAGGCGGGCATCCGAATTTCGGGGAATGACCCGGCAAAAACGCTACAGCAAATCCGGCAAACCTGGCAACAACTCTTCCCTAACGACGTGTTTGAGTATCAATATTTAGATCAGCAACTGGCCAGGTTTTACGAAACAGAAACGTTGATCGCCCGGCTTATAAACGTATTCACCAGCATTGCCATCCTGATTTGCTGCCTCGGTTTATACGGTCTGGTTTCGCACGTTGTGGTACAGCGCACCAAAGAAATCGGTGTCCGTAAAGTGCTGGGCGCGAGTGTGGCCAGTATCGTCGCCTTACTGTCGAAAGATTTCCTGAAACTGGTGCTGATTGCCATTCTCATTGCCTCGCCCCTGGCGTGGTGGGCTATGAATCAATGGTTACAGGACTTCGCTTACAAGACTACTATTGGCTGGTGGGTGTTCGCGCTCGCGGGTTTTCTGGCCGTAGGCATCGCCTTACTGACCATCAGTTTCCAAAGTATAAAAGCCGCCCTGATGAATCCGGTGAAGAGCTTACGGAGTGAGTAAGGCGTACACTCTTCTGGCGGAGCTATCGAAGCCTATCTCTGTCCGCAACTGTACGCCCGCCGTCCGTTTGCGGACAACTTCCCCATATCCCTCAGAACTATATTACTGATAATCAGTTACTTGATTTTCTGGTACAGCATTTGGGCAGCTTGATATGGCGCTAAATCCCGTATCTGTTATGTTACGCAATTATCTGCTCATCGCTTTTCGTAATCTGAGGAAATACAAAACGTTCAGTTTCATCAACATTACGGGGGTGGCTGTAGGATTAGCGTGTTTTCTGCTCATTGCGCTTTATATAAAAGATGAACTGAGCTACGACCGTTACAATACCAGGGCTTACCGTATTTACCGCGTCAACCGAACCTTTCTATCATCAGATGGTACGCCCTCGTTGAAGCTGGCACAGGCCGCACCACCGTTTGGTCCGCTACTGAAACAGGATTTTCCGGAGGCCGAGCAGGTTGTGCGGACAATCGACAATGGCGGTTTGATACGGTATGGCGAAAACTCGTTCAATGAGGATGATATATTCGTTGCCGAAGCCAATCTGTTCAAGGTATTTGATTTCGATTTTATTAGCGGCAATCCTGATCATGCCTTAGCCAATCCGTTTTCGATCCTGTTCTCCCGGCTCATGGCCGAGAAATATTTTGGTAAAGAGAACCCGGTGG
>CAXVWN010000022.1:0-12101 GCA_964263725.1 Spirosoma sp. | reverse complement strand
TTAGTAAATAAAAAAAAAAAATGGCCTACCTGAACAGAATATAAAAACACACTACGTGGGGCCAAATTTAATTAAAACGGAGCCGCGGGCGAAAACATAAAAAGGGTTTAAACCTTTGTGTACACCATTTTTCTCTTTTCGCCCTCTCCTCCTTTTCAATTAACTTTGGCCCGACTTATTGTCTTTTTATATGCTGTTCAGTTCGGCCATTTTTTTATTTCTGTACCTACCGTTCTTCCTGATTGTTTACTACCTGTTGCCCCGCCGATGGCATAATGCCTTTTTGTTTGGTGCCAGTTTGTTATTCTACGCCTGGGGCGAAGGACCCGTTGTCTTGGTGCTATTATTGTCGGCCCTTATCAATTTTGTAGCGGGTCGGCTGGTGGAGAATGGCCAGCGTCGGGCTGGTTTGGCGCTATCGTTGATTGGCAGTTTGTCACTGCTATTCTATTATAAATACACCAATTTCCTGTTCGATTCGGTGCGCGGTTTTGCTGAAGCATTTGCCCTGCCCATTACCGACCACCTGACTATCGCACAGATTGCGTTGCCTATTGGTATTAGTTTTTATACGTTTCAGGGCATTTCTTACACGCTGGATATTTACTGGGGGCGTATTCGGGCCAATCGCAGTTTCCTGGATTATGGAACCTATGTAGCCATGTTTCCGCACCAGATTGCCGGACCCATTGTGCGCTATGCCGACATAGCACCCGAACTCGCCGATCGAACTGTTACTGTCGAAAAATTTGGTATCGGCGCGGAGCGATTTATTATTGGTATGGCCAAAAAAGTGCTGCTGGCCAATACATTCGCCGGGCTGGCCGACACAATTTTCAATGCCCCGCCCGACAGTTATCCAACAGAGACGGCTTGGCTAGGGATTATAGCTTATTCGCTCCAGATTTACTTCGATTTTTCGGGGTACTCAGATATGGCTATTGGTTTGGGCAAGATGGTTGGCTTCGATTTTAAAGAGAATTTCAATTATCCGTACATCGCCCAGTCGATCCAGGATTTTTGGCGACGCTGGCACATTTCCCTATCAAGCTGGTTCCGCGATTACGTATACATTCCGTTGGGCGGCAACCGAGGAAGCAAAGCCCGTACATATCGAAACTTGCTGATTGTGTTTTTTGTAACGGGGCTTTGGCATGGTGCCAGTTGGAATTTCATTATTTGGGGCCTTTATCATGGTTTGTTTTTACTCATTGAACGAGCGGGCCTGAGTAAGCGACTTGAGCGTACCTGGTCGCCCTTGGCTCACCTGTATACCTTGCTTGTGGTGCTGATTGGCTGGGTATTTTTCAGGGCAGAAAACCTCACGGCGGCCATTTCATATTTAAAGAAAATGGCTGGTCTGGCTCCCATGGGTCAAATTGCTTATCCATTATCGTATTTCCTTAATGTCGAGGTTGTCGTCTCGCTCATGCTGGGGTTCGTGTTAGCAACGCCCGTTTATCATCGGTTTCAAACATTCTGGCACCGGTTACTGGCGCGGATGGTAGCGACACCAATCCGTCTGACCTTAAATGCAGCTTATGTGCTCGGACTGGTTGGTTTGTTTGTCATAGCCGTATCTTATCTGGCGGCTGACACTTACAATCCGTTTATTTATTTCCGGTTTTAACACCACCATGAATATACGACCTCGCCTAGTAGCCTTCACCTTCGCTATTCTACTATTACTACCGACTCTCGATCAGGTATTTGGCTTGTCTGCACGGTTTAGCAGCACAGAGAATCGAAAGTTGAATGGTATGCCCCCTTTAAACTTCCCGCACCTTCGCAGTTTTGTCAAGCAATTTGATCGCTATTACAAAGAGAACTTCGGCTGGCGCAACGCCTTATTTTATGCCTATAGCCGCTGGAAATTTAATATAGTAGGCCAATCTCCCCTACCCGAAAAAGTAGTTGTTGGCAAAGATGGCTGGCTTTATCTGGGCAACAGCTACAACAGGGTTATAGACCAGCATCGGGGTCTGCTACCGCTTTCCGCCGATTCAGCCCGGCTTATTACCGACCATTTACTACAACGTCAGCAGGAGTTGGCCAAACAAGGCACCCAATTGTATATATTAGTCGCTCCTGATTCGCACACGATATACCCCGAATACCTGCCCGATCATTTACAATACAGCCCGGCACCTTCCCGCTTGGATATCCTCAAGCAGATAGCCGCTAAAACTACCCTTCATTTTGTGGATATTCGGGATACGCTCCGAGCCGCAAAACGTGATCACGTTGTATATTATCAGACAGATACGCACTGGAATGAATATGGAACGCTGGTTGGCTCTGCAACCTTGCTAAATTACATTCGTCACGATCAGCCCACAATTTCGCCGGTTCGTCTGGCCGATTACCATATTGAAAAGCAAAAAGGTGGTGCAGGCGATCTAATTACGATGCTGACACTTCAGGATGAGAAAAAAGACCCAATCTATTATTACATAAAACCAGTACCAGGTCGGGCTGGTCGCCAAACGGCCCTTGTCCCAAATGATGCGATTGGGTTCCCGTCTACGCGATTTACGGGCGCTGGTTCGGGTAAATTAGTATTCATTGGCGATTCATTTAGTCATGGCATGATGCAATATCTGCCCGGTTATTTTCGCGAATCGTATTTTGTGCGCGGCAACAAATTAGACCCTGCTTTAGTAAAAGTGGAAAGACCCTCCATTGTTGTTATTGAGGTTGTTGAGCGAAACCTCGATAAGCTAGCCACGTTTTAGCGGTTGGTTCACTACCCATATACATAGTCTTAAGCACTAAGGCTGATTGAGATTTTTGTCATGCTGGCGCAGGAAGCATCTTCGGTAAGTAGAGTATTTTATTCTACCGAAGATGCTTTCTGCGTCAGCATGACAAAAAATAACTTCAAAATATCATCAATAATATGATCATAATCAGTAAGTTATTTTCTTTCCTAAAATCAAATCAGCAGCTTTTTCCGCAATCATCATAACCGGCGCATTCGTATTGCCCGACACAATTGTGGGCATGATGGATGCATCAACCACGCGTAGTCCCTCAATACCGAGTACCCGCAAATCAGCATCGACAACGGCCTGTTCATCTGATTTTATTCCCATTTTGCACGTGCCCACGGGATGATAAACCGTTTCGACTCTGGCGATGATGTGCTGCCAAAGCGCATCATCGGAGCCGTAATCAGTGGGTATGTTAATGCCCAGACTATAGGGTTTGAAGGCGTCTGTTTGTATTACATCAAACGCTTTTCGCAAGCCACCAATTAATATCAGTCGATCCTCTTCTTCTGCAAAGTAATTTGGCTGAATGATGGGCGCAGCAAGTGGATTAGCAGAACTTAATCCTATATAACCCTGACTTCTAGGCTTTAGCAACGTTGGCAATACTGTATAACCATCGGTATGCGGGTAGGTATCTAGATTATAAATATCCGTCTTATCATCGTTGCCGAAGTGAGCCGGTACGAAATGGAACTGCATATCTATCCGGACTGGATGGGGCCGGTCAGGATTGACTTGTGCTAAAGCCCGGTCTGTTTTCAAAAATGCAACCGCTTCGAGCGGACCGCACGTCATTGGTCCTTTCTTATTTATGAGAAACTGGGCAAATGCTTTCAGTTGATTAATCGGTTTCAGATGAAAATTGGCCGAGCTACCCCGTTGCGAACTTAGACTGCTGATACCTGTAAACACATGATCCTGTAAATTTTGGCCAACACCCGGCAGCTCTTTTTTCACCTGAATGCCCACTGAACGTAACGTATCAGCCGGACCAATGCCCGACAGCATCAGTAATTGTGGCGACTGAAATGCCCCCGCCGACAAAATAACTTCCTTTCTGGCCGTTGCTTGTTGGGTCTGGTTTTTACCCGTAATAAATTCTACGCCCGTAGCCTTATCATGTTGAATGAGAATCTGTTTTACCTGGGCGTGTGTAATAACGGTAAGATTGGATCGATTTAGAGCAGGTTTCAAAAAGGCCGTTGCCGCGCTGTGCCGACGACCGTTTTTAATAGTGAATTGTAATAATCCCGCCCCCTCCTGTTCAGCACCGTTGTAGTCAGCATTTTCCTGGATACCTACTTGTGTGCAAGCCTCCACAAAAGCACTGGCCAAAGGTGTTTGAAACCGATTAGCGTAGGTAACATTTAGCGGGCCTGTGTTTCCGTGAAAGTGGGGGTCGAGTTGGGCATATTGTTCATTATGTTCTGACCGGATAAAGTAGGGCAATACATCATTGTAACTCCAGCCTTGATTGCCTAAAGCTGCCCAGTCGTCATAATCCAGCCGGTTACCGCGCACATAAGCCATTGCATTCGTAGACGAGCAGCCACCCAATGTTTTACCCCTCGGTTGATACATTCGTCGACCATTGAGTACCGCTTGTGGTTCTGTCCAGAAACCCCAGTCAACCGCCGAACCGTGTAGTTTGGTGTACGCTGCGGGAATGTGAATTTCCATTTTCGTATCCGGCCCACCCGCTTCCAGCACCAAAACTGATGTTGTCAAGTCTGCCGACAAACAATTGGCTAGTACACAACCAGCAGAACCGGCACCAATAATAATATAGTCGAATTGCATAGTTGCATCAACTTTAGTAAGAACATTAAATTACAACAAATTCTGCAAATAAGTCAACAAAATAAAATTAACATAATCCGGTTCTATTGCCGTAGTTCATTGACTATCTGTGCGTAAAGTAATATTTATGAACAAAAACGAGGAATTTTCATTTAGTCAATTGCATTCCTTTTTGTTAGTTCGGATACACACATAAGTATTCGATAATTTGTGAGCATAGTACCGCCAATGAGCCGTAAAAAATATGAAGACTATACGTGTACTGGCAGAAGGTTTACATTTCCCAAAAGGGCCCACATTTGACGCAGATGGCAACCTCTGGTGCGTAGAACAAGAAAGAGAATGCCTGTTCTGTTGGTCTGCCGACGGTAGTACCAAACGAATTTACACGGGCGGACGCCCCCGTTCTTTAATATGTCAGGAGGGTGATTTGTGGTTTTGCGACTCAGGTCAGGATGCGATTCGTCGATTGAACACGAAAACAGGCGTTATCGAAACGATAGTTGGCCAGTCAAACAGTACAATTCTTACAGGCCCCAATGATCTGCTATTCGATGGTTTCAATAATTTGGTCGTTATCTGCTCTGGAGCACCTGACAATGACCAGCTAGGCTATGTTGCTGTTTATTCGTCTGGTGGCAAGATTGACATTATTGCCGAAGGTCTACTGCATCCTAACGGGCTGGCTTTTTATCCTAATCAGCAAAATTTATTGATTGCAGAAATGCACCAGCAACGAATTTGGAGCGGCTACTGGGATCAGGAATCGTTGAGCTGGGAAACGCTGCACGTATGGGCTACGATTGCGATTGAAGCACCAACGGTAACAGCTACCCTTGATGTTCCTACTCCTCAGGGCATGACCGTTGGCCCAGACGGCAATCTCTACGTGGCCATTTCCGGGGCTGGAGTAGTCCGGTTATTCTCGAATGAAGGGGATTTTATTCGCGATATTCATTTATCTGGCAAGAACCCCTCCGATTGTATGTTTGACCCATCTGGCGAATTGGGTCTGATTGTAACCGAAACGGAACGGGGCGAATTATTAAGCATTTTGGTATAGAATTTCTGCCGACAAGAAACCCTATACCAAAGATAGGTTTCAACCACAGAGGTACAAAGAACACAGAGAATGGATGTGTAAACCTTTGTGTTCCTTGTGCCTCTGTGGTTGAAATCTATCTTACTATTCTGTCAAATTACTTGATTAACTTGGTAGCTCCGCTATTACTGTAACGCCCCCTTTGGTGATGTCGCCGATTTTGACTTTAATTTCTGCATCCAGTGGTAGAAATACATCCACCCGCGAGCCAAATTTTATAAAGCCAAACTCCTCTCCCTGCTTAACAGACTGGCCTTCTTTCACATACCAAATAATACGTCGGGCTACGGCACCTGCAATTTGCCGAAACAATACTTCAGTGCCGTTAGCTACCTGAACAACGACCGTTGTCCGTTCGTTTTCGGTACTCGATTTAGGATGCCACGCCACTAGATACTTACCCGGAAAGTACTTAAAATAACGGACAATACCCGTGACAGGATTACGGTTAACGTGTACATTCAGGGGCGACATAAAGATTGATACTTGCCGACGATGCGCTTTAAAGTATTCATTTTCAATCGTTTCTTCAATCACAACAACCTTACCATCGGCTGGTGCAATTACTTGCGATTCGCCAGTGGTTAGCAATCGGGTTGGAATACGAAAAAACTGAACCACTAATACAAACAAAACCAGACTCACTATCGCTAATAAGATAATGGCCGTTGAATTATTGGGGAACAAATAATAATAAGCGAGCAGATTTAGACCTAGCAAAACCAGACCTGTCGTGAGCATTATCGTTTTGCCTTCGCGGTGTAAGCGCATAATAGATTGTATGATGTGAAATCAGGACCGCCCATGCGGCATGATGTATTGTTGAGGCATCAAGGAAGAACAAAATTATGCATCATACGGTATACATCATACATTTTATATTAAATCAGTAGCCCCCACGGAATTTGTACGTACTGGATACTTTGTCAATGGCTACGATATAGGCCGCCAAACGCAAGGGGACCTGATAGCGTTGTGAGGTTTCGAATACGCGGTCGAAGGCGTCTTTCATCACCCGGTCGGCCCGGCGATTAATACGGTCGAGCGTCCATTTGTAGCCGATACGGTTTTGTACCCACTCAAAATAAGACACTGTGACCCCACCGGCATTAGCCAGAATATCGGGCACCACTAAAATACCCTTGCTATTAATGATCTCGTCGGCATTGGCTGATGTGGGACCGTTGGCGCCCTCAACAATCATTTTAGCCTGAATCGAGGCTGCGTTGTCTTCCGTAATGACATCTTCTTTGGCGGCAGGCACAAGCACATCGACAGCCAAAGAAAGTAGTTCTTCGTTCGATATTTTCTCAGCTCCGGTAAACCCTTCCAAAGTTCCTCGGTTTGCATTTCGGTAGCTCACAGCCGCGGTAATATCAATTCCGCTTTTGTTGTAGTAACCACCCGATATATCGCTGACAGCTACCACCGTAACACCCCGTTCGTGTAGTAATTCGGCGGCAAACGAACCAACATTACCAAACCCCTGAATAGCCGCCGTAGCGCGGTATGGGTTCATTCGCAGTTTATCCATAGCAGACAGAGCCGCAACGGTAACGCCCCGACCGGTTGCTTCGGTACGCCCCAGTGAACCACCCAAAACAAGTGGCTTACCCGTCACTACATTGTTGACCGTCATACCCTTTGCTTTTGAGTATTCATCGACAATCCAGGCCATTTCTCGCGGGCCAGTGCCCATATCGGGAGCCGGAATATCGCGGTCAGGCCCAATTACATCGAGCATAGCAACAGTATATTGGCGAATAAGTCGTTCGATTTCACCCGCCGACATTTCACGTGGATTGCAGGCAATGCCACCTTTGGCACCCCCGTAGGGAATATCAACTACGGCACATTTCCAGGTCATCCAGGCGGCCAATGCACGAACTTCGTCGAGATTTACGGCCGGATCTAACCGAATCCCGCCTTTGGAGGGGCCTAGAATATTGGAATGAATAACGCGGTATCCTTCAAAAACTTTTATGGCACCACTGTCCATTGTAACGGGTAGCCCAACAATCACCTGGCGGGCTGGCACTTTCAATATGTCGTACATTTCGTCTGATATGCCTACCAGTTTGGCAGCGGCATCGAAACGAGACATCATTGACTTAAGCGGATTTTCTTTGTCTTTTATTGGAGCTGGCTCAATATATCCCATGGCTTTACTTTAACTTCTTTCTTAAACCAAATTTGTATGTGAAGTGTCCCGCAAACTTAATAAATCAATGGCTATATTGTGAAAGGTCTATTTTTTCTAAGATTAATATAATGTTAACAAACCGTATAATCATTCATATTTTAATCTTTTTCAAAAGACTTTTTACCTCCAGTGTGACAATTGCCGAAGATTAATTCGTAAAATAGAAAAACCTCAGTTTGAGTAATTTTTCAAAAAAAATAGATCATTGATAACATGATCATTGAAATAACGAGAACAAAGCCTTATTTTTGTGCCAAAATAAGGTACACACCATCTAACGTAGTAACTTGATATGGTTCAGGAGGAAAGAAAACGTTATTCGGAAGAAGATCTGAAGGAATTTGAGGAACTGATTGGTCAGAAACTCGACGCTACTCGTAGTGAGTTAAACTACATTAAGGAAACGCTTAGCAAACGGAACGATAGCGGTACAGACAACACATCCGGCAACTCGAAGTTACTAGAAGATGGTGCCGACACCAGCGAACGCGAAAATTTAAGCCAGTTGGCAGCCCGGCTACAGAAATTTATTCAACAACTGGATGCTGCTATGGTTCGTATTAAAAATGGAACCTATGGCGTTTGTAAGGATATGGGCAAGCTGATTCCGAAAGAGCGGTTGCGCGCAGTTCCCCATACGCAACAGACAATTGAGGCTAAATTGCGGCAGTCGAAATAACGTTTATCAGCTGCACGACTCGCTGGTTGTCAATAGACAATCAATTCAGTTGCTGTCTCTCATGCATTCTCAACAGCTCCGGCACATAATGTGCCGGAGCTGTTTTATTTTACTCATATTTTTAAACAAATTGAGCGCTTTTTTGTAAATACGGCAGGGAGAAATTTAACAATTTGACATTATGCTTGAGCGCTTAGAGGAAATTCGGGAGAATATATTTCGTTATCTGGAAGCCCGTATCGAGTTATTTACGCTGGAAAGCCGGGGCAAACTTGAAGAGGGTGTTGTTGTTGCAGTCCACAGCATTGTGTTGGCCTTATTAGCAACAATGACTATTATTTTTTTATTTAGTCTGCTGGCTGCTTACCTCAACGAAGTAACAAACAGTCGGTATCTTGGTTTTTTAATTGTAGCTGGCTTTTTTCTGCTTTTGACTATAATCTGGACAGCCGCTAAAGATTTCTTTAAATCTAAAATTCGGGTAGCGGCATATAACGCGCTTAAGAAAAGCCAAGAAAAAAAGATTGAAGAAAAATCAGATGCGGTTGAAGAGTTAATGGCCCAAACCCGTTCATCAATGAGTAGTAATGGCCCAAACTAAAAAGTCGTTTGAACTGTGCGATAAACAGCACAAAGCAAAAATTAATTGATTCATTTGTACGCATCCAGGACTAACTGAAATGGAAGATTCTAAAGTACCTTTTGCCGATACAACGGCTCGCCGGGCCCAGTTAATGGCAGCCACAGAGCAATTTAAAACATCTATTACCGACAGTGTTGAGGCCATTAAAGGCGACGCTACCGAGGTTGGTAAAACAACTGCGTTTGTAGCAGGTGCCGCTTTAGCTGTATATTTGGTTGTTAATGCCATTCTGCCCAAGTCTGATGAGTACCGGTACGCCGAAAAATATGGTGAACCAGACGATTCGGATTACGACTATGATGATAATGACGAAGCTGAAGATGACGAAGAGTCTCCTCAGCCGTCAAATCGAAAAGCCTTGCGACAGCCGACCAAAAAAATGCAACGGTCAGCCGCTACAAGTGGGTTAATTGGTGGTATCATAACATCCGTACTAACCAATATTGCTCGTGAGCAGCTAACCGGATTTTTAGCCCGCATCCGTACAAATAATGCCATCAATCCAACCGTCGAACCAACTGAATACCACGAACAGGCACCAACCGAGCCTGTTGACTATACTCCGGGATCATAAACAATCCGGGCGAAAAGCATTTGCCGTCTTGCTCGATCCTGATAAGATTGAGCAGGACGGCCTTTTTCAATTATTAGCCCGCACCGCAGATTACCCAGTTGATTTTTTTCTGGTTGGTGGAAGCCTGGTTACTGATTATTCTCACAAAGAAGTTATTGCCGCTATTCGTCACCAGTCCCAAACACCAATTATTCTTTTTCCCGGCAATCCACTCCACATCGAGTCATCGGCCGATGCTATTCTGTTGTTGTCCCTTATTTCGGGCCGAAACCCAGATTTTTTAATTGGTCAGCACGTTATTGCTGCCCCGTTAATCAAAAAAAGTGGTCTGGAAATTCTGCCAACGGGCTACATGGTTGTTGATAGTGGCACGCAAACGACTGTTTCCTATATTAGCGGCACAATGCCGTTGCCTTACGATAAACCCGGTGTAGCAGCCTGTACGGCTATGGCGGGCGAAATGCTTGGTCTCCAGCTGATGTATTTAGATGCGGGTAGCGGAGCACGTCGGCCCGTATCTCCCGATATGATTGCCGCCGTTAGACATGTTGTTGACGTGCCAATTATAGTTGGTGGAGGAATCAATTCCGGTGAAAAAGCCTATGCAGCTTTGAAAGCCGGTGCCGATATGATTGTAGTCGGGAATGGGATCGAGCAGGACCCGGATTTATTGCCTCAATTATCGACTGTAGTACGAGAGTTTAACCAATCAGTTGTACAACTCAATTCATGAAACATCTTGTTCCAGTTCTGTTGCTTCTGGCAACCACGCCATTTGCATCCCTATTATTGAGTTCGACTACAGTCGCTCAGTCACGCAGCGAAAAAGTTTATACTGTTCCCGAACGTCAACCCGAATTTCCGGGAGGTAAAGCCGCCCTAAGCCTCTATCTGGCCGAAAATATACAAGTTCCTGGGGCTCTTGTACGCAAAAATTACAATACCGGTCCGGTAGCGGCTAAGTTTATCATTGACGAACTAGGGTACGTGCACGATGTGCGAATAACGACGAAGCCACTTGATAAGAAAGTTCAGAAGGGCATGCAGGTCTTTATGACCAATATCATTGCGGCCGTCGAAAAAATGCCCCGCTGGGAACCCGGCGAAGTTGGTGGCAAGCGTGTATCTGTATTCTACACCTTACCGATTGAAGTGAACATGAATTAAAAAGAGAGAGGGACTTGCTGGCAAGTCCCTCTTTCTTTTTATACGTTCATCAGCGACTCCCGGCGTCGCATCTTACCGGCCGGAATACCGAACATCATCTTGAATCGGCGACAGAAATAAGCGGTGTCTTTATAGCCCACCTCGGCACCAATTGCCCGAATACTCTTTTTACTCGTGCGCAACAATCCAACGGCAGCTTCCATCCGCTGATACTCGATATAGTCCTGTGGATTGATACCTGTTAGCATTTTGAAATACTGACCAACATAATCCTCCGAAACGTTGGCTACGTTAGCCAGCACTTTGTTTGAGAGGTCGCCACCAAGATTTTCTTTGATATAGGCAAAAATATCAATCAGGCGCGGGTCCTTAAAGTAAGTGCTGTTGGTAACGAGTTGCTCAACAAAGAGGTGATTTTTCAGGATATATCGAACAACCTCGATAACGATTTCTTCGGTCTTGATCTTGATAATCCGGCCTTTACCGGCCAGATCGGTCATTTCTTCCGCCAAAATCTGGTCGATGGTGGTTGCCAGATGCTCTTCCCGCTTGATAATGAACGGGGGCACATCGAGTGAGTTGAAGAAGTTTACCGAGTCAAAAACCTTGGCTTCAAACGATACGTAGCCAAACGAGTTAGGCAGGTGACCGATCAACTTTGGATCATGGTTGCCTTCCCAGTATGACTCCCGATGCGTCATAAACTCTTCATTCGAGACAGCCTTTGGGTTTGTTGGATCGCCATAAGTAACAGTAACATGCTTGCCGCCAGGAATGAATAGCATATCGCCCACGTCAACCTTCGTCTTTTCGTCGCCAATTGAGACATCGCCATTGAACAAAATCAACAGTGTGTTTTCAACATCGTAGAAATTTTTGATGGTGATTGGCTGTAAAATCCGAATGTTGCGGGCCTTAATAAACTTAACGCCCAACGATTCGATTATTTTATTGTAGTCTTCCATATCTGAAAGGAGTGTGTCCGTAAATTGAATTCGTGCGTAAAGTTGCACAAAACTAATAATTTGTACAAAACTAATACAAGTATAAAAGTTTCCAAATAATAAAAAAAATAGTGCGTATTCGCATCGAACACGCACTATCACTTTAGAAAAATTCTATTTTATCAAGAAATGGGCTAACGAACGAGTTCTCGGGC
>CAXVWN010000021.1:0-13050 GCA_964263725.1 Spirosoma sp. | reverse complement strand
GTCTTTCAGATAATCGAGGTGTTGTTCGCCCCCCATTAATTCCCCCCCATGCCGGTAAAACGGGTTAGCCCGATCGGCGTTAGGATCGGCCATATCCGCAAATTTATCGTTCGTTGGATCGCCATTGGCAAAACGGTCGGGCATGGCTAAATAAATAAAATCGGCAGCCGTAACACCCTGTCCTTTTGGCGACCCATCGCGGGCTTTCAGGTTAAACGGCTGTGTAAGTGTCTGGCTCCCACGCTTTCCTACTAGTTGAACAGTGCCGGCTTTGGCCGTAGGCGCGATCATCAAATCAAGAAATACGTAGTTTGGATTTTCGACCGTATGCGCCTTTACCAATTTCACCCCTGCATAGTTGACGGTATACGTTAGCGCACCGGCATTGGGCCCATATACCAACAATTGCACAGTCGGGTTTTTCATGCCAACCCACCAATTGGTGGGGTTAACGCGCTGTATCTGTGCATTCTGTGCCAGAGTCGGCGGCATAATACTTACCAGTATGATGAGTAGCGTAAAAATGATTCTTTTCATAGGTTGGTTAGACATAAACGTAGTAAGGTCTGGTTTGGGCTAAAAATAATGCAACAATAACGCAAAAATAACCCAACATTATCGCCAAAAAAGGTCATAGTTTTGCGTTTATCGACCAATAGGTCACCGTACTCGAATTAACCTGACCCTATGCATACTACGTCCGTTGTACCCGTGATGGATAAACTGATTATCTATCAGATTTTTACACGTCTGTTCAGCAATCAGACAACCACGAATCACCTGAATGGAACCTACGCCCAAAATGGTGTCGGCAAATTCAATGATATCAACAACGCAGCCCTGCAAGCCATCCGGCAGTTTGGCGCTTCACATATCTGGTTTACGGGTATTATCGAACACGCCACTCAGACCAACTATTCGGCCAATGGTATTAGGCCCGACGATCCAGCCGTCGTGAAAGGTCGGGCCGGGTCGCCCTATGCGGTTAAAGACTATTATGATGTTGATCCCGATCTGGCCGTGAATGTGCCCGATCGGATGGCTGAGTTCGACGCGCTTGTGCAGCGTACGCACGCGCATAATCTGAAGGTTATCATTGATTTTGTACCCAATCACGTAGCCCGGCAATATGGGTCCGATGCCAAACCGGCGGGTGTTGCTGACTTGGGTGAAAACGACGACACAACAGCAGCGTTTTCATCGAACAACAATTTTTATTACCTGCCGGGGCAAACATTTGTAGCGCCCGAAGGTCGTTTGACTGATCAAGGCCAGGAGAACAATGCACCTAAACTGCATGAATTTCCGGCTAAAGTAACCGGCAGCGGCTCCATTACCGCCACACCCGACATTAACGACTGGTACGAAACGGTAAAGCTCAATTACGGTATCAATATTTTCGACGGGAGCCGCCACTTCGACCCGATTCCTGCTACCTGGCATCAGATGCTCGACATTTTGCTGTTCTGGGCCGACAAAGGAATCGATGGATTTCGGTGCGACATGGCCCATCTGATACCCGTCGAGTTCTGGCAATGGGCCATTAGTCGGGTCAAACAACGCTATCCACGCCAGATTTTTATTGCCGAAATTTACGACCCCGGCTTATATCGGCCATTTATTTTCGAAGGTGGTTTCGATTACCTATACGATAAAGTAGGGCTGTACGATTCTGTTCGTCGCTTGATGGAAGGACACGGTTCCTGTTATGACATCACGCGTGTATGGCAACAGGAATCCGGCGATTTTGCCCAACATATGCTCCGGTTTCTGGAAACCCACGATGAACAACGCATTGCGTCGCGCTTCTTCGCCAACGATCCGTGGGCAGCGGTACCAGCCATGACCTTAACGGCCACCATGCATACCGGGCCGGTTCTGCTTTATTTTGGGCAGGAAGTGGGCGTTCGGGCCGAGGGAGCCGAAGGATTCAGTGGCGACGATGGCCGAACCACGATATTTGATTACTGGGGATTAACCGAATGGCAGGGCTGGCTCGGTCAGGGCCGCTACGATGGCGCTGACCTGACCGATGATCAGCGTAAACTAAGGGCCTTCTATCAACAGTTGAATTACCTCGTCAGCGGTTCCGACGCTATCCAAAACGGGTATTTCTATGACCTGCAATACGCCAATGACAATGGCCAAAGCGTGGGTTACGACGCCCACCAGCTATATAGTTATCTGCGCTATACGGAACGCCAAAAACTGCTCATTGTCTGTAATTTCTCCCAACAGAACACCTACGATACGATCATCAATATCCCACAAAACGCATTCGATACAATGGGAATCAGTTCAGACCAAACCCTCCAGTTAAGCGACATTTTCCTTACCAACGCGACAGTAGAGGCCGTTGGACGGGCTGGAATACCCTTATGGTTACCCCCCCGGAGTGTACGGGTGCTGGAAATTAAATTGTAGATTTGTACTACTTCTCGGGCCTTGCTTCGTCAATAGGCTATGCACGAAAGCATCTACCTATCTATGACGAAATTGTTTGCGGCACTTTTTCTGCTGCTGTTATCGCCCATTGTGCAGGCGCAGGATAGTATATCCAGCGATCTGCATTCGTTAACATTTGTGAGTGGCAGAACCCCTGCCGAGACAGCCGTCAACATTGGCAGGCAGTTTCTGGGCAAGCCTTATATTGCGCATACGCTGGACCAAAATCCGACGGAACAACTGGTTGTCAATCTTCGCGAGTTTGACTGCACGACTTACCTGGAAACGGTGCTGGCTCTTTCGCTCGCCGGGCAAGATGTTGCTGACAAGGCGAACCCGGTTTTGACCGAACAGACATTCCGAAACTACCTGACCAGACTTCGCTACCGCAATGGCCGGATTGATGGCTATGCCAGTCGCTTACACTATTTCTCGGACTGGCTTCGCGATAATGAACACAAAGGACTTGTTGCCGACGTAAGTAACGAGCTGCCCGGCCATCTCACTGTCGCTAAGCCAATTTCGTATATGACTACGGAGACGTACAAATACCCGCACCTAAGCGACCCGGCTATATTTAAACAAGTTGCCTTGACCGAAGCCTCCCTGAGCAAGCAGTCGTTTTCGTTTATCCCCGCAAAAAATATCCGGCTGGCAGAGTCTCAATTGCAGGAAGGCGACATAG
Organism: Spirosoma sp.; assembly: GCA_964263725.1. Classification (GTDB taxonomy): domain Bacteria; phylum Bacteroidota; class Bacteroidia; order Cytophagales; family Spirosomataceae; genus Spirosoma. The sequence goes on along the minus strand of CAXVWN010000021.1, from coordinate 9,920 downwards.
TGATGATGATAGCGGCCCGGCCCGGTTTAGATATGAAACATGTGGGGCTGGCTGTACGGCAACCCAACGGCCGGATGCACCTGCTTCACGCATCATCAGATCAGGGCATGGTCGTTGTAACGCCCTACCCGATCAGCGATTATGTACTATGGCACAAGCGCCTGTCGGGCATCCGGGTAGCCCGTTTGCGACCGAGTGGCGTTCAGGCTGCGGCAGTAGTTGGCGGGAAGTAAATTCAATAAGTAGCTACCTTCTTACACCATAGTCTGGCTACCTAAAACGCTGGCAAGTTTCGTACCATCGGCAACGCCCAAGCCCGTACACGCATCCCAACCCGTAGTAGCCGAATAGCCTTTATTCCCCGTAGTTGTGCTGTTATTACCCTGCGTGATGTCGCGAAAAACGGTCGGATTTGCATAGATGATCGGGTGAATGAACCCGACGGATTTACCTTTTTGTTGATTAATCAGCGCAATTAATCCGGCCATTAGGGGCGCTACTGCACTGGTACCCCCAATAATCAGGTTACTGCCATCGACCCGCACAGCGTATCCCGTAGCTGGGTCGGCTACAGCCGATACATCGGGAACACCCCGGCCAATTCGAGTGGCATCATTAACGGATTTGGGAACGTGGCTTTTCTGTTGATAATCGGGCAGGTCGAATGCATCACTTATGCCGCCACCGGTAGCACTGGTCTTGCTTTCATGCCAAACGGTTTCGGCCGAAATCGAATTGCCCGTAGCGATAAGTTTAGTACCTCCACAAGCCAGCACAAACGGGCTGGATGCAGGAAAATCGACATGGGCTTTCCCATCGCCTACACCATCATCTGAACCCGTATCGCCCGCTGCCGCACACACCGTCACACCCAGCGCAGCGGCTGCCTCAAATGCCTGATTGAACGATGTGAGTGCCTGTGGTGTCCAATTTTTCTCGGCAGATCCCCAGCTAATTGAAATTACGGATGGCTTGTATTTTGTATCATGAATGGCCGTTGTGATGGCATCCAGAAACCCTTGGTCTGTATTTGGCGCAAAATAAACGACAATGCTTGCACCGGGCGCAACGCCCCCCGCTACTTCAATATCAAGCATAACCTCACCATCAGCCCCATCAGCCGTACTGGGTGCATTATGACCACCATCGACAGAAACTGCCACCACCGTTGGTGGCTTTAGCCCTAATCCGGCAAAATAAGTTGTTATATCTGCCTTACGAAACCCACCTCCCAGTTCAATGATGGCAATACATTGGCCTTTGCCGGTTACGCCGGTTGGATAATTATAAAGTTTGGCCAATTGGGGTGGCGTAAAGGAAACACTACCCGCCCGAGGAGCAATTTTCGAATCAGGCGCTGGATTATATACCTGAAAATGGGGTTGTGCCTGCGGCCGATCATCTAACCCGAATACACCTTCGATACCACCAACAAGTTCAATGGGCACATTGATAGTGCCGGTACGACCGCGAAACTCCGTTCCGTCGGCCATGCGGTAGCTAGCCAGCGATACACCGAATGCCCGTTCCAGTTGGGCAACAGTGCCCCGCAACAGGACACTACGCCGGGCTGCGCTCTGTTCCACTAAGCTCAGATCGTAGGCCGTGGCAAAGGCTTCCACCTTCTTTATCACGCCAGGTTCGGCGCCGTATTGACTGGCATAGGCACTTCGGCTTATCACCTCGGGTACGCCAGACTTGGTACTTAATAAAGGCGTGAGCGGTTGTTTCCGAACGATGCGAACGGTAACCGTTAGAACTTCATTCGGGTCAAGTGTATTTAGCGGAGTAGCATCCGGGGCTGATTTTTCGCTACCGGGCAATGGCACAAGTTGATCAAAAGTGCTCATAACAGAGAGTTATCTGGAGAAGTAAGGCGATAGTTTACTAACGAATTTTCACCTCATTTGTCAGATTAAATTTCTCTAAAAATGAATATAGTTCAGTAAGCAACATCTAGCTCACGCTACTTAGCTATCCCGACGAAAACCTCGTCCCTGACCTCGAACCGGCTGGCTAAATGGGTCTCTTGGCGGGGTAATACCCGCGCCAAACCGGCGTAGATTATACACAAAACTCACCATAAAATAGCGGTTTAAGACTCGGCTCTGGACTTCCTCCGTGTAGGTATCGGTTACGTTACGAACGATACTCCGGTTCTGGTTTAGCATATCGAACGCCTGAAACCGAATTTCGCCCTGCTTTTGCTTAAATAACTGCCGGGCCAACGTGGCATTCCAAAGTGTAAACGCCTGATTCGCACTCCCCGAATTTCCACCGTAATGATTAAAATAAACATCGGTCGAAAAGGTGAAGTTAAGGGGCAATTGATAGTACACATCAAACGTAACCGTCTGATTCAGGAAGGTTGTATTTTGCTGCGGTTGCAGCGAGTATTTCGCCGATTGCAGGTTGATGTTAGCGACCAGATTCAGATCCAGCTTTTCCACAAAGTTTGAACTTAGGCTCGCTCCTTGCCCAACCAGCCAGTTTTGCGCCTGATTGGCCTGGTTGTTTATAAAACTCGTTCCCCGGTTATACGTCAGGTTCGTTGTCAGGCTTAAATTAGCTTTCTGGGGGCCAAGCTTGATAGGTTGCCCCATCACCAGCGAGCCATTTGCTGTATAATACCCGTTTGTATTTACGGGCATCGTCGTTTGCGCTCCTGATGGGTCGAAGATAGTTGAGTTAACGATTTTATTGTCCGTTCGGCTAACATTCAACAGAGCAAACAGGTTGCGGAATGTTGATGGCTCAAAACGATTGAAATTCAACGATATGGTGTGCGCGTATTCCGGCTGCAAACCGGCGTTACCAAGCTGAATATTAAGCGGGTTGGTGTTGTTCGGAACCGGCTGCAACTGATTGACCGATGGCGCATTGATTCGGGTACGATAGGTAAGACGTAACGTTCTGCTCTTGCCAAAGTTATAGGTAAACAACGCGTTCGGCAGTAGGTTGGTAAACGTGCGGCTTAGGTTCGTTTCCCGGCTCAAATTGTCTGAACGCAGGCTAGCCTGTTGCCCATCGAGGCCGAGAGCATACGTATATTTCAGTCGCTTGGTTTGCCATGTGAGCCCGCCCCGATTTGTCACATAATCATTCACAAAACGGTTGCTTAACAGGGCATTCGGCTGGTCGTACTGGCTGGTTGTTTCGTTGAAATCATTGACAGCCCGGTTCGATGTGTTATGGTTGTTTGTCAGTGTATAGTGAAACTCAAGCGTTTGACGCATGGAGAGCGGCTCCGTATAACTCACATTGATGCTGTTAGTCATGGAACGCGTTTGCTGATCATTCCGCTGATTAATAATCTGTGTATATAAGCCTGTCGAGTCGGGCATTCCAGTGGTGGTTCCAGAGCTTCCGGTCGCTGACGCAGGTCGACTTAACTTGTTCACAGACTGGTTGATACCCGCGTTATCCTGATTGTTTAGAGCCACGTTCCAGTTGATGGAGAATGTACGGCCACGCTTTTGAAATTTGCGAAACAGCAACAGGGAATTATTGCCGGTAAAGCCGTCGCCGGTGGAGTTGTAATTGGTCGTACTCGAATTGGCCAGCACGCCCTGAGCGTTTACCGTTCTTGAATCACTCTGATTATTATACGTTGAACTTAACCACGACAAACTCGGAATAACCCGAATCGTTGTCATCGAATCGAGCCGGTAATCGAGTCGGAGATTGACGCGCTGGTTCGTATTAGTATTATTAGAGCCATTCGTCTGGTTTCGCACAAACGACGAATCTGTTTTGGAGGTCGTTGTACCCGACGTGCCAAGGCTAGGCAGCACGTTTTCACGGCGGCTTTTCTGGTCGGTAAGGGTGTTCGTATTGCTGGCATTATAGCTGCTTACAACGTCAATTTTCTTTCCCCAGCCATCGCGGTAGTTGATCCCTGCCGCCCATGATTGGGTAATGGCATTGCTCCCCACCTGCCCACTTCCATTGCCTGCCCCTCCGGTCGCACCACCACGAATCACATTGCCGCCACCACCGGCTCCCCCACCCTGGCCTTGTCCGGCACCACCAAAATTGCCGCCAAGGCCTAAATCCTGGGCGGTAAAACCCTGTTGGTTGACGTTATTAGCCATACCTAACACCGAAATCTGCTGACCATTGTTGAACCGATTCAAACTCACCCGGCCGGAATACCGCGCGTCGTCGCCGGGTTTTGGCCCAGCACCAATTGTCTGCTGGCCAAACGAACCCTTTCGCTTATCTTTTTTGGTTGTAATGTTGATCGTTTTGGATCGATCGCCATCGTCTACACCCGAAAAAGCGGACTGCTCTGATAGCTGGTCAAAAAGCTGTACTTTATCAATAATATCGGCAGGCAAATTGCGGGTCGCCATTTTTGGATCGTTGCCAAAAAACGGTTTACCATCCACCAATATTTTCGTAACAGCTTGGCCCTGAGCTGTAACCGCACCATCGCGGTCTACCTGTACGCCGGGCAATTTTTTGAGCAATTCTTCAACCTGAGCGTTAGGGCGGGTTTTAAACGAGCCAGCATTAAATTCCAGCGTATCACCTTTCACGGCAATGGGCGCTTTCTCGCCCTGTACAGACACCTCCATAAGGGTTTGCGATTGTGCCACCAAATCAATTGTTCCCGCATCCGCAGTAGGATCAGCGGCTGTGACCGAAACACGACGGGCGCGGCTGCGGTAGCCCACATAGGTCACCAATACCCGGTATTGCCCTTCGGCAACTTTCGGAAAGACAAACTTCCCTTCCCCATCGGTAATTCCAAACGTCACCAGCGACGAATCGCGGGCTAACAGCAACGATACCGATGCTTCGAGCAGTGGCTTTCGGCTTATCGAATCCACCACTGCCCCACGAATCGTACCCGGCGATTGGGCAAATCCATTAAAACTAATGAACAATGAATAATGAACGATGAGCAACGAAACTCGAAGTAAGTGTTTTATAGTCAGCAGGTTTCTCATCTCAAATTATTCATTGTTCGTTATACGCTCTTTACTCCTATTAATTCCGGCCTTGCATCGGCATATTCTGCATCATCTTCTGACGGAAATCGGCCATTCCCTTTCGGCGCATTTGTTCCATCTCGTCAGCCGATATGGTTCTAGCGTCTTTAGGTGGTTGCACGCTGGCTTCGGCGACAGCTTCCATCGAGACACCAGTCGCTTTAAACGATTCGCTGTCTGATTCGATCTGTAAAACCACACCTTTGGGGGGTGTTAGATCGGCAACGGGCGAATAGGTAAATGGCAGGTCGGTGGTGTACCAAACGGTGTACGTTTCTTTCCGGCGCGTAGCCGTAGCTTTGTGACACGTATACCCCGCAATTTTCCTGGTTTTATCGACTTCCTTCCAATCCGTTGCGGCTGGCATTGGTTTTTCGGAACGGTATATATCACTCGTCGTTGAATCTTTCTTTACTGTCAGTACATCAATTCGCTGGCGGTTCGCCAAATCCAAAAACGTCTGCTGGTCAAACGGGGGCGCCATACGCGTAGTGCGGGCCGGTCGATTGCCGCCATCGCCGGGGCGATCTCCGCCAGGCCCACCGCCATCGGCTGTCCGACGAAACATGCCGCCTTGTTGCCGGTCGCGTTCTTCTTTTGCCATCGTCCCAGAAAAAACGAGTTTCTGCGTAAACGACATCACTTCCGGCGCTCCCTCGGGAGCATCAGGCGCACCGGGGCTACCGGGCCGAACCTCTTGCCCATTAATGACCATTCGCATTTGTGAGCGGTCAATCTGACGCATACCTTCGTAGGTAATTTTGCCCGAATTAGGCGTCTGGCCGTAGAGCGTTGTGGCGCACAGTCCGGCAGCAAGAAAGGTGAAAATGAACTGTTTCATAGTCGAATGAAGGATTCTGGTAGTAAACGTTGCATAAAATTCTGAACTCCTGAGCAAATTTTTGTCAAAAGCGGCTAAATAAGCCTTGAATCGCCTTTTTTAACTGCCGAATGTCTGTTTTATGAACCCTAAACGTATCATTTCTCTTGTCCCATCACAAACCGAATTGCTCTTCGATCTGGGCGCAGAAAATGAACTTGTGGGTATCACAAAATTCTGTATTCATCCAGCCGATAAAGTTAAGAACAAGGCCGTTGTCGGCGGCACAAAAACACTACATATTGGTGAAATTCAGGCATTAAAGCCGGATCTTATTATTGCGAATAAAGAAGAAAATACGCGCGGGCAGATCGAAGAACTTCAGCATTATTACCCCGTTCACATTACCGATGTAACAACCTTACCTGATGCGCTGGCTATGATTCGGGAGGTAGGCACTTTAGTCGGCCGGACAACCGAAGCGGCTCTATTGGCTCAGCAAATTGAGAGCCATCTCCTGCCTCCCTTTCCCCCACTTTCGCTAAAAGTTGCTTATTTAATCTGGCGAAAGCCTTACATGGCGGCTGCAAACGATACGTTTATTCAATCAATGCTGGAAATAGCGGGTTTCTCGAATGCCTTTAGCGACCAAACGCGCTATCCCCAAATTACGCCTGGTGATTTACAAGAAGCGCAGCCAAATTTAATTTTTCTCTCGTCCGAACCCTACCCATTCACGCAAAAACATATCAGGGAATTACAGGAAATTTGCCCGAGAGCGCAGGTGTTGTTGGTCGATGGCGAAGTCTTTTCGTGGTATGGCAGTCGATTATTACAGACATCAGACTATTTCAGAAACTTGCGTAACAAAATAAATTATGACCAAATCACAAACGGATGATACCCTTTCCGTTGCCTCGATCAACTTAATTCTGTTTATCGCCCGGCAACAGGGAGTTGATGCTGATGTTTTGGCCCGCGCGGTAGGTATCGATACCGATCAGCTTCGTGATCCTGACGGTCGTGTTTTCATACGGCAGGTGCAGGCTCTCTGGTACGAGATTATAACGGCCACCGGTGACCCGAATATTCCCCTAAAACTCGGCGAACTAATCAATCCGATGTTGATGGGGGTTTTGGCCTACGTCATGATGCATTGCCCCACCCTCGGGAAGGCGTTAGAAAAACTTTGCCAGTATCAGGATATTGCTTGCGAAGGGGTTCTCACGACTGCCAGTCTTGTACAGTCCGAAAACTCGCTGAGCAGCCAATTTATACTGTCGCTGCGTATTACCAGCCCTGATATTATTTATCCTGAATACACGCTAAACTCGGAATTATCGATTTATTTATCAGTCATTCGAGCCTTAACGGGTCAACGTCTTACGGCCCGGGAGATTCGATTTTCCTACCCGCGCCCACCCGACATCCGGGAGTATGAGCGCGTATTTGGACCCGCTCAGCTAACGTTCGATGCCACAGAAACGGCGATGGTACTTGATGCAGCCCTGCTCGATACGCCTGTGCTAAACGCTAACCCCAATCTGTTTCCACTATTTGAGAAACACGCCACTGATATTCTTAATCAGCTTCAGACGCCCTCATTAAGAAGCCGTGTTAAATCAGAAATTGTTTCGATAATGAAAGGCGAAGAACCAACGCTGGCAACGGTCGCGGATCGACTGGCAATGGGTATTCGCACCTTGCAACTTCATTTAAAAGAGACCGGTACATCCTATCAACAATTGCTCGATGAAACGCGTAAGGAATTAGCGGTCAACCACTTGCGCGAACCAAACATAAGCACAACCGATATTGCTTACCTGCTCGGTTTTGCCGAACCGAGTGTCTTTTTCCGATCCTTCAAAAAGTGGACGGGCCAAACACCGGGTGCTTATCGGCTGGCTCATGCGTACTCATAAACAACTGTTCCTGACAACAAGTCTCCCTACAAATTCTCAATACTCGTGTGCTTGAAACTGTCGAAATATTTCAGGCCATAGCCCAACATACGGTCCATGCTTGAGTGAGCGAAGAGAATTATGCCAGCTAGCATCAGAGTCTGATTGCCCATCATCAAACCCAACAGCCCAATAATAATAGCGAGACCTTTATGATGCACAGCATTATATAAAACGGCTCCGATAGCCGGATTTACAATGTATCCAACCATACTAACGTCAGGAAGTAGAATCAGCGCCGGAAACCACCACCAGGCGAAACTTAAGCGGGAGAATAAATAAATAGCACCCAGAAATTGAATCAATTCTTCAGATTTCAACAGCGTTTTCATGTGATTGTCGGTAATTAGTACATCACAAAGGTCAGGTCAAACGGCCGCTTGGTCACTGACGAACTATGCAAATCGAGTGACCAATTGCGAAAACGTTTAGACAGTTTCCATGTATTTTTTATTGATGAGAACCTTTGACAGCGCTCTAAACTCTGTCAAAGGTGATGGTTGGTTTTTCAACAATTTAACAGGAAAATAAAAAAGGCTTAAGCTTCTGAATGGGACTATCCATCATTCAGAAGCACTCTTGCTGTGATTAATCAACCCTATTCACGCGCTGTTTAGGACGCTGGGACAACTTATTTTAGCCATGTTAAAGCTTGATCCCGCAATTGTATTTCTGAGTTTGGCGAGACGTTCGTTGTCAACATATCCACCTTCGTATCACTTAACTGAATACCACTCGAATCCAGTTGAATTTTTGGGCACAAAAAAAGTCTCCCAAGTTTGGGAGACTTCTTCATAAATATTAACAAAGACAACTTATTCGTTACTAATTTCTTAGTTGTTCTTCATGCTTTTGTGCATGTGTTTCATTGCTTTTCCGGAATCAGCTTTCATGCTATTTCCTTCTCTTTTGCCTTCTTTCTTCATTGCCTTGGCCTCTTTCTTCATGTCTTTTTGGGCCATTTTGTCGGCTTTTTTTGTATCGTCTTGAGCAAAGGCTGCACCAGACATTAGCAGAATGGCCACAGCAGCAATCATTAATTTTTTCATTAGTCTATCTAGTTAAGTGTTTTTATTCACCAAATAGAACTCACCTATTGGTAAAAAGTTATTAAACTTCTATTAAATCAATGAGTTAGCCTAATCGTATCGAGGCAAGAATAGGTCAATTACTGGTCTTAACGGCCTTTTTTCGGGCTTTAACCGGCGACGGACCCGTGCGTACACTACTGCTGGCATCCACCTTGGTTGTTCCACGGTTTGGTGAACCGGCATCGGCTTGACGTTGGTCGTTTGTTAAGCCAGTTCCTGTAGATACTCCATTCGTTCCGTCATGAGTATTGGCGGCCGATGTGTTTGAGCGGGCGGCATCGTCAGCAGATATAGTTCCGTTCGAGGATTTACCAGTGGCAGCACGTTTGGGTTGCTTCTGCTGAGCAACGGCACTTCCAGCAAGCACCAGAATCAACGCAAGGGTGGCGAGTGAATTAGTCATTAGTATAGTTCAGTTAACGTGAGTTATACTATTAACAACTCGCTCGCGGCCCATGAGTTTTAATTGTGTTGAAGAATCTAAGCGAACGGCTTAAATAGGGCTAAACAGCGACCTTAAACTCCGATGTCAGATGGAAAATAACATCAGGGTTATTCTGCTGATTCATGCGTAACATCCAATCTGATTCGGCCAGAAATACCGGGTTTTGATCTTTGTCGTAAGCAATCTGGTTTCCTTTCAGGCGAATAAACTCGGCCAGTTTAACCGGGTTTTCGGCCGTGATCCAGCACGCTTTTGTATAATTTAAGGGTACCCAGCGACATTTGGCTCCGTACTCATTTTCGAGTCGATATTGAATCACTTCAAACTGAAGTTCACCAACCGTCCCAACAATTTTCCGATTGCCTAATTCGAGCGTAAACAACTGGGCTACACCTTCATCGGTCAATTGCTGAATACCTTTATCCAACTGCTTCGACTTCATTGGGTCGAGATTGACCAGCTCTTTGAAAATTTCCGGCGAAAAACTCGGAATTCCCTGAAACTGTAACTCTTCGCCTTCCGTTAGCGTGTCGCCAATTTTAAACGTGCCCGTATCATAAAGGCCGACCACATCGCCAGGAAATCCTTCTTCAATCACACTTTTGC
>CAXVWN010000020.1:0-4395 GCA_964263725.1 Spirosoma sp. | reverse complement strand
AATCAAACGGCAGACGATTCAGAGTTCGATTTACGCTTATGCAGGCGTGGTTGTTGGGTTTCTGACGCAGGGACTTTTCTTTCCTAACTTACTCAGTGAAGAACAAGTTGGCCTGTTGACGCTGTTAATTTCACTATCACTAGTGCTGGCGCAGGCCTCAAATCTGGGTCTGAATAATGCCGGCGGGCGATACTTTCCTTATTTCCGTAACGTCGACCGGCAACATAACGGTTACCTGCTCATCACAAGTCTGATTACACTTGTCGGCTTCAGTTTGTGCGTTTTGCTGCTATGGCTACTGCGGCCCTGGGTTATCGAAATTTACCAGAAAGAGTCATCTTTATTTGTTGAGTATTATTATTTACTCATCCCGCTGACGCTCTTTACTGTCTATTTTGCTGTTTTCGACAATTACGCCCGCTTATTGTACGATCCTGTTACAGGCACATTGCTGCAACAATTCGTTCAGCGCGTGTTAATTTTGCTGGCAGGTGGTTTGTACTGGCTCGGCTGGGTTACGTTTCCTCAATTTCTGGGTGTCTGGTTATTGGCGTTTTTCGTACCGGTAGTACTCATGATCATCAGCGTTTCCCGCGACGAAGCTTTATTTTTCAGCCGCAAGTTTGTTTCGGTTGAGGCCAATTTGCGCCGGAACCTAACGCGCTACGCCGGACTAACCCTTACCTCGGCCTTATCGACGCAGATCGTCTGGACGATTGATAAGTTGATGATTAACAGTAAACAGGGTTTGGGTGATACCGGTATTTATGGAACAGCGTCCTATTTTGCTGCGGTTATTGCCGTCCCCGCAACGGCTTTGTATAAAGTTTCCGGTACGCTCATTGCCGAGTCATGGAAAACAAATGACCTGAAAAACATTGCCACCATTTACCGAAAAAGCTGCCTGAATCAACTGATTGCGGGTTGTTTAGTGTTTGTCGGCGTAGCGGCTAATTTACCAAGCGTGTTTCAATTCCTTCCACCCAGCTATGAAGCCGGTTATTACGTGATTCTTTGGTTGGGGCTGGGTAAACTGATCGACATGGCAACGGGCGTAAACGGCACTATTTTGAATACATCGCGTTTTTATGTGTATGACACGTTATTTTTTGTTGCACTCGTTTTTATTACTATTGCAGTCAACCTGTATCTGATACCCCGTTTCGGCATCAATGGAGCCGCTATGGGAGCCGCGCTGGCAGCACTACTTTACAACCTCGCCCGCACACTGTTTGTCGGGTTTGCGTTTCGGCTACAACCGTTTACCTGGCGTAATGCAGCCGTAGTTGTGCTGGCCGCATCAATCTGGTTTCTGATTGAACAAGTGCCCCATGCAACAGGCGCACGATGGTTATTGGGCGTCGATATAGCCTTACGATCTACAGCCATAACAATCCTGTTTCTGGCTGGTGTTTATGCGTTAAAACTATCACCTGATGCCAACGAATTACTAAATTCCGTTTGGTTGCGCTTCAGAAAAATAATCTCAAAGTAAACGGATCTATACAGATAGAATCCACTGGTTATACTATGCGAAAACTCCTTATTCAACTGTTCGGCCTCGATTTGCTTTATAAAGTACGCAAGTCGCGCGTTGTTAATTTTCTGCCTCGTCTCCGGCAAGCCAGTCGAAGCTATAATTACCGCTATGGGCAGATTTTAAATTGGAGCGTTACCTCACGTGAGGACACCAATTTCACGTATGAATTAACCGAAGACAACATTTTGTATCTGGCCCACACGGTGGCCGTAGTAGCCAATGTCAAGCCCGAAACGGTGCTGACTTACATCCGGGAAGCCCAGACTGATGAAGCACTTCGGCAGTATGTTCTGGATAAAACCAAAGTATCGTCGTATCGTCGCGTGGCCGATTTGCGCGTTGAATTTGGTCGGCGGTTGGGTTGGTATGCGCTGGTTCGGCTTCAAAAGCCCGCTGTTGTTATCGAAACGGGCGTCGACAAAGGATTGGGTGCCGTATTGCTCTGTTCGGCGCTGTTACGCAACCGGGCCGAAGGCAATCCCGGTCGTTACTACGGTACAGACATTGCGCCCAAGGCCGGTTATCTGCTCGATGGCGCTTATAAAGAGGTTGGGGAAGTACTTTATGGCGATTCACTCACCAGTCTGAAAGCGTTCAGCAAACCCATTGATCTGTTCATTAACGACAGCGACCATTCGTCGCAGTACGAACATGATGAGTACCGGGTTGTGCTGCCCAAGCTTAGTAAAACGGGTATTATCCTGAGCGACAACGCTCATGAAACGGGTGTGCTGGCCCGCTTGTCGCTGGAAGTAGACCGTAAATTCGTTTATTATCAGGAGGTTCCAAAAGGCCACTGGTATCCTGGGGCTGGTATTGGCTTTTCGTATTCGTAGGCATTTATGTGGCTTTTTCGCTATCTCTTCACGAACTTCTACCGGGCTATCCAGACCGCCAATGGTCGTCGGTTGCTGTGGTTATTTTTTCGGTATGCCGGCCGGCCTCGCCATCAGAGCGGTGTTATTCCGTTTTTGCACTATCGGTTTCAGGTGCCCGATGCCCTCTCATTTGTCTGGCAGTTCAAAGAGATTTTTGCTGATGAAGCGTACCGGTTTAAGGCCAATTCGGCGGAGCCGGTCATTTTAGATTGTGGTGCCAATATTGGTTCAAGCCTTGTCTATTTCCGGCAGAATTACCCAAAAGCACGCATCATCGCCTTTGAAGCCGATCCCGATATCGGGCTTATTCTTAAGCAGAATTTGCTTACAAATCGGATTGAAAACATAGATATCGTTAACAAAGCCGTTTGGATAAATGACGCGGGTATTGATTTCGGGAGTGGCGAAGCCGATTCAGCTTCGTTGTTCTCAGAAACAAATCGCAGACGGGTACCGTCGGTTCGATTGCGTGATTACCTATTGCGCGAATCCCGTGTCGATATGCTCAAAATTGACATTGAAGGCGCAGAAACAGACGTTTTGATCGACTGCCGCGATGCGCTTACCAATGTCCACAATCTATTTATCGAGTATCACGCCTACATCGGACACCCGCAAACGTTGGGCGTTGTGGTGCAGATTCTGGAAGAGAATGGATTCCGCTATTACATTGACAGCAACCAATCTCGCCCACGCCCACTGGTAAACCGCCGGTATCGGGGTAACGATGTGATGGACTTGCAACTCAATATTTCTGCTTATCGCCCGTGAGAGTTACGCACCTGAGCACGTATCACCTGTTTGGTGGCGCAGCCGTGGCCGCCAATCGTCTCCATCGGGCTTTACAAAAGCAAATCTGGACAGACGATCCGGTTGAAAGTACCATGCTTGTTGGTACGGCAAATCGGCTGGAACCGCATCATCCCGCTCCGGGCGTTTTCTACCTGGCCAATAATTTTCTGGCCGAGCAAACCGCTTTCGGGCGATTTGTGGCTGAACGATTGTATTTCCTCCCTCAGGAGCGCGATGCTTCCGTACGGTTTCAGTTTTCGCCCGCTAAGTTTGGAGCCAATCTCAATTTTCACCCGGCCATTCAACAAGCCGATGTATTACACCTGCACTGGATTAATTTCGGTTTTCTATCGCTCGACGGGCTACGCTCCCTATTCGATTTAGGCAAGCCTATTGTCTGGACATTGCACGACCAATGGGCCTTTACGGGCGGTTGCCATTATTCTCGGGGTTGCGATCATTTTTTGAGCCGTTGTCACCAATGCCCATATTTGAAAAAGCCGGGCGAACACGACTTATCAACTACGGTTTTCGAGAGAAAACAACAGCTTTTCAACAAGGCCAACGTGCATTTTACACCACCAAGCCGTTGGCTGGCGAACGAAGGTCAACGAAGCGCGTTATTGCACGAATTTCCGTTCACGGTTATTCCTTACGCCATCGACCAGAACAAGTTTCGCCCGCTCGAGCGAGCAGAGGCCAGCGCTTGCTTTGACCTGCCAGATACAGGCAAACCACGGCTTTTATTCGGCAGTGCCAACATTACCGATTCCCGCAAAGGATTCACCTATTTTGCCCAGGCCCTAACGCTCCTGCACCAGCAACACCCGGACTTAACACCCGAAATTCTGATTTTTGGCAAAGGTCGTTCGTACTTGTTAAATGAGTTGCCCTACCCTGTCCATCATCTCGGCCTGTTAACCAACGAAGACGATATTATAGCGGCTTACAATGCCGCCGATGCCATGGTGGTGCCTTCTCTGGAAGATAACCTGCCCAACACCGTTATCGAAGCAATGGCCTGTGGAACGCCGGTAGTTGGTTTCCGAACGGGTGGCATTCCCGAAATGATTGATCATCAGCAAAACGGCTATCTTGCAGCAATTGGGTCAGCGCAGGTACTTGCCGACGGGCTGGCGTTTATGCTGTCTCATCCAAACCCGGAAACGTTTCGACAGTTCGCAC
>CAXVWN010000019.1:0-24660 GCA_964263725.1 Spirosoma sp. | reverse complement strand
ACAACGGCCAAACTAATCTGGGACCGATCTTCCAGCGGAGCCAACTCCGAAGGCAGCTCTTTACCAATAAGATAGATCAAGCCGAACGTAACAGCCAGCGTTGGGAACGCCACCCAGCGGTATCGTAGAAACCAGCCCAACGAGTTTTCGTAACCCCGGTTCAACGCCACAAAATAAGGCTCCGTGGTCCGGTACAGCCAGTTAGGTTTTGTCTGCCGTTTCAACAGATATGCGCTCATCATCGGCGAAAGCGTCAAGGCCACAAACGCCGAAACCAGTACCGAGCCGGCCACAACCACCGCGAATTCCTGAAAGAGTTTTCCGGTGACGCCGGGTAGAAAAAGAATCGGCAAGAAAACGGCAGCTAACGTAATGGTCGTTGAGATAACCGCAAAATAGATTTCCGAAGAGCCTTTATAAGCCGCCTGCAACGGCGACATGCCTTCTTCGACTTTGGCGTAGATATTTTCCAGCACCACGATGGCATCATCAACCACCAGACCAATCGCCAGCACTAACGCCAACAGCGTCAGGATGTTGATGGAGTAACCGGCCACGTACATGATAAAAAAGGCAGACACAATAGACACCGGAATCGCCACAACAGGAATGATCGTTGAGCGCCAGTCGCGCAGGAATAAGAACAGAATGAGAATAACCAGACCGAAGGCAATGAACAGCGTTTCCTCTACTTCGGAAATTGATTCACGAATTGGTTCGGTAAAGTCCTTGCCAATCGTCAGTTGGTAATCGGTGGGAATTTCCTTGCGTAGTTCCTTTAACCGGACATAAAACTCATCGGCAATCGCTACCGCGTTGGCTCCCCGTTGCGGTTCGACAAACACGCCAATGGTTGGGGAGTTGCCTTTTAAGCTGTTCAGAATGGCAGTGCGCTCGTTTTCGGCACCCAACTCAGCATAGCCAATGTCCTTGAAACGGATAATGGTATTGCCTTCCTGCTTGATAATCATGTTGTTGAAATCATCCTCTTTTGTCAGTCGACCCAATGTCCGAACGGTTAGCTCGTTGCGATCACCTTCAATGCGACCCGAAGGCAAATCCACATTTTCTTTTCGGAGTGACTGTTCAATATCAGCCGGTGTTAATTGATAGGCTGCCAGTTTAGCCGGGTCAATACGCAGACGCATGGCGTACTTTTTCTCGCCAGCAATACCTACCCGTTTCACGCCCGGAATCGTTTGCATACGCTCCTTAATGACCGTAGACGCGAGGTTACTGACTTCCAGAATGCTGCGGGTTTTGCTTTCCACCGCCATAAAAATCACGATGTCGCCACTGTTCGCTTTTTCGACAATGGGTGGATCAACATCACCGGGCAACAGTCGCCGGGCTTTGGTCACCTTATCACGAACATCATTAGCTGCCGCTTCAAGATCGGCGTCGAGATTGAATTCAATAGTGATTACACTGGCAGCTTCCCGCGAAACCGATGAGATTGTTCGGATGCCGATGGCTTCGCCGATCGACTCTTCCAGTGGCTTTGTGATCTGGTAAGCGATCACGTCCGGGCTGGCTCCCGGATAGGTTGTGGTGACGGTAACGATCGGCGAATCGGTGACGGGATATTCGCGAATCCCTAAATACGTAAGCCCAACGAAACCGAACAAAATAATCAATACAGACAGTACTCCGGCCAGCACTGGCCGCTGAATACTAATTCCCGATAAACTCATAACTGGGTAAATTTTTAAATCGATAATGAAGAAGAAGGCTGGAAGAAAAATGCCTTAGTTAACCGTAGATACTGTTACAGGAACACCCGTGTCTAATCGTAATAGGTTAGTAGTCAAAATAGTATCGCCAATGGAAAGCCCTTCCAGAATTTGAACCGTTCCTTTGGTCCGGCTACCTGTTTTCACATCCCGGCGTTCTGCTTTGCCGTCTTTCAGCCGGAACAATGAATATCCTTTGGATGTGGGAATCAGGGCTTCTGTTGGAATTACAATACCGTCCTGAGCAACGTGTAGGGCGAAGGCAATTTTAGCCGAAGCACCCGGAACCAGTTTGCCGCCTTTGTTTTCGCTGATGGCTTTGACCAGCAAACTCCGCGTATTGGATTCCATTTTGGGCTCCGTCGCCGTAACCTTACCGACAAACGGCTGATTGCTGTTTTCGGTCGTAAAGCGAATGGATTGCCCCGGCCGAACGTCGGACGCGTATTTTTCGGGAATCGTAAAGTTTACTTCAACCCGGCTGACATCGTCAAACGAACTCAACACAGTCGAGGGCGTTACGTAAGCGCCAACATCTACCCGCTTCAGACCCAGTTTACCGGCGAATGGTGCCCGGATTTCGGTTTTGGCCAAGTCCACATCGATCATCGCTATTTCGGCTTGAAGCACATTGAGGTTTGTCAAGACCTTGTCATATTCCTGCTGATTGACCGCTTCGGTCGCCAGAAGTTCACGGAAGCGTTTTTCGTCCAGTTGGGCAAGTTTTGCCTGAAGCGCTACCCGACGTTTTTTTGCCAGCAAATCGGCATCATCCAATTTGTAAAGCAGCGTTCCCTGGTTGACGTAGCTGCCTTCCCGAGCATACACCCGGACTAGTTTGCGGGCCACCTCGCTCACTAAATCAACTTCCTGATTTGCCGCAATAGTACCCGTGGTCTGGATTTCGTCCGTAACGGTTTCGCGTTTTACCACAAAAACATCCGTTGCAACTTTGTTGTCCGTTGCCGGTGCAGAAATGGCCTTACTTACAGAAGGCTCAGTTTTATTGGAGAATAGTTTTGGTGTAATGAAGAAAAACGCAAATGCCAGGGCGAGGATGCCAGCAACAAATGATTTTGTTCGAATATTGATCGTTTTCATAATGAATCAGGTTGTATTGTTTTAATGTTTTACAACTATCGAACTTAAGTTGTTTTATGATTGTCGAACAAGCATGGATATAGGATGGTTCATCCTAATTAAAATCAAGTGAATTATTTTAACGCGCCTGATCGTTGTAGTAGCAATTGTTGTAGATACTTCGTTTTAATTAGCGAACAGACGCCTACAAATTCCGAGAGGACAACTTTATGAAACAGTACCAGCACCCCACCATCGACCAATTTACGCTGACCAGTGTACTGCACGCTCTCAGCGATCCGGTGCGGTTGAATTTTGTGCAGTGTCTGGCAAAACTTACGTGTGAGCAACCCTGTGGTATGATTCCGACGCCCGTTGCCAAGTCGACTATGTCGCACCATATGCGGGTGTTGCGCGAGGCTGGCATTATTCAAATCCGGGCTGAAGGAACCCAGAGTCTAACGTCGCTTCGGTTGCATGAACTGGAAGATAAATTTCCCGGCTTATTGGGTTCCGTCCTGAATGCTGCTAACAGCACTAACTCTGAAGTTGTTTAGAGTTTATATAAAAGCGTGTTTAACTGCCGGTTTTTGACCCGCTACGATATAATTTTCAATTAACTTCTTCGACTTGCGTGTTAGTAATCGAACTAATCGCTGTTACCGTTCAGGCAATTATCTACTTATTCCAATTACTTGTTGACCAACTTTTGACAGTTGGCATATATTTTGTTGCTATAAAATGCGTTAAACGTGAAATTTAGGCTGCTATTAATTATTAAAAATTAGTAAAAGTAAATTTTTAATAATTAAATTTGACTATTAGTAACTTTATGTAATTCGAAAAAATCATTGCTCATCGCTATTCTCTTATCCTAAAATGGTCTGGAAACTGTATAAAATGATGGCAACGGTACTTTTTCGATGCGCTGTTATTGCGTGCTTTAGTTCTAATGCTTCCTGCCAAATCGAATCACTAGTTGAGCGCCTTAATCGACTTAGCCGTATTGTGAAATTTATACGGCAATATTATGGCCTGCATCCGAATTTTGCGAAGGATAGATATGGGAGTATTGACGTCTATCTTCGGCAGCATCTCTCTGAGCAGGATTGGGTCCTTCTGGCTCAATTACAAGTTATTAAGCCTATTCATATACAGAATCAGCACAAACAAGTTTTGGATATTGCTTAAGCGAATGGCGTTTATTTCTCTCTGAACCCCAATTAGAAAAGGCCAGAATCCAGAGAGAAAGACCAACGCAAACGATTGGAATGTTACTCGTTATTTTCGCCAGTCAAATAACATAGTGCAACCCGCACCCGGCGACGTAACTACCTGAAGCCGCCCTCCCTGCTCCTCAACAAGCATTTTTAGGATATTGAGCCCAACTCCAGTGCTGCTTTCACGTTGCGAATGACCGCTTGGCTGAAAAAGCTGAAAGAGGTGTTTTTGCTGTTCGTCGGTCATGCCCGGACCGTTATCCCGAACAAAGAATTCGATAAAATCGCCCTTGTCAGTATATCCCACGTCGATCTTACCTTGGGCTTTGTCATTGTATTTAATGGCATTACTCAACAGATTTTGAAAAACCTGCTGCAACTTTACCTTTTTGGTATAAAGTACAGGCATTGGCTCGTCAATATGAATCTGGATGTGTTTGGGTGGAAATAGCAAATGGCTTGTCTGTGAGAGAAGTTCGGAGATAGAAATCTCTTCCGATGCCTGCTGGTCAATACTTTGCCGGGAGTACTCCAGTATGGTACTAATCATTGTGGACAAATGATACCCTGCCTCTTTCAAATCGCCCACGTAGTCGGCTAATTCAGTCTGGGAAATTTGGTGGCTATCGTTTGTCGTTTCGACCAAATGCAATAAGGTAATCAGGCCGGTAAGTGGCGATTTGAGATCATGGGCTACTATATAGACGAATTTTTCTAACTGTTTATTGATGGCGGCAAGCTCGACCGCCGACCGTTTCAGGGCTTGCTGGTAACGCCACAACTGCTCAAATACATTCACTTTGGCCCTGGTTACATTAGCATCTAAAGGTTTGGCCAGATAATCAACAGCACCTTCCTCAAATCCCTTTAGTACATATTGTTCTTCTTTACTGATAGCCGTCACGAAAATGATGGAAATATCGCGGGTTTTGGGATTGGTTTTCAGAAATTTGGCCACTTCAAACCCATCCATATCCGGCATCTGTACATCCAGCATAATCAGACCAATGCTGTCATTTTTTAGGGCATATCTAAGGGCCTCGTTACCAGATGTTGCTTTAATAAATTGCCGGTTGCCATTGTCCAGAAGTTCTTCCAGAACAAGCAGATTTTCATCCCGATCATCGACCAGGAGTATTGTAAACGGATTCGATTGATTTGTAGACGGTAGTATCATAGAGTATTAATCAAAAAAATCATCAGAAAAAGCATTGGTGAATTGAAGACCCGCCTGACTCACCGTATGCGCCGGAATATTTTGGTATCGGTACAAACAGGCTCAAACTGCGTGCGCAAATCAGTAAACAAGAGCGACTCTTTCGGACCGATGGCTAAGTAGCCCAACGATGCCAGGCTATCGTGAAAAAGCCGAATGACATGATTTTGTAGATTTTTATTGAAGTAAATCAGCACGTTACGACAACAGACCAGTTGAAATTCGTTGAAAACCCGGTCGGTCACCAAGTTGTGTTGCGCAAATAATATTGAATCCCGCAGGCTTTTGTCCATCATTACATGGTCTCCCTGGGTTGTATAATAGGCCGAAAAGTCGCCAACTCCACCAGCCTGTTTATATTGAAGTGTGTACTCGTCCATATATTGTGTTGGTACCAATCCCAGACGTGCTTTTTCCAGATTTGCAGGGTTGAGATCGGTTGCATAGATGCGGCAGCGATCTAGCAGATTAGCCTCTTTCAGTAAAATTGCCATCGAATAAACCTCTTCACCAGTGGCGCAGCCAGCGTGCCAGATTTTAATAATCGGGTAGGAAGCCAACAGGGGCAACACCTTGTCGCGCAGGTTAATATAGAATGGTGGGTCACGAAACATTTCAGTTACGTTTACCATAATTGACTGTAAAAACCAGGTAAAGAAGGCAGCATCATTAGCCAGTTGAAACTGAAGAGAGGGCGCTGTTCGGATGTTGACCAAGCCCATGCACCGCACAATTCGGCGCTTTAAGGATGCCTGGGCGTAGTTGGTAAAATCATAGCCATAAACATGCCTGACAAGGGTTAGAATCTCGTCCAATTCATTATTACTGAGTTCGCAATCCGGAGTCATAATCATGCGGGCATCCAGGCGTGCATCAGCGTTAGTAACTGATTAATATCCAAAGGCTTGGTGATATAGTCTGAAGCTCCGGCTTCGATACATTTCTCCCGGTCGCCGGGCATGGCTTTGGCTGTCAGCGCAATAATTGGCAATTCTACAAATCGCTTGTCCATACGAATCCGTCGCGTAGCCTCGTAGCCATCCATCGTTGGCATCATAATATCCATCAGAATCAAATCCACGTGCGGTTGCTCATTTAGCGTATCAAGCGCTTCCTGACCATCGCTGGAGGTGATGACTGTTAACTTATTTTCTTCCAGTAATGTGCTGATTGAAAATACGTTGCGCATATCATCATCGACCAGCAATACGGTTTTTCCCAGCCAGTTTGTTTGGGTCAGCAACGGGGTTTTTGTGGCGGCAGGTGCGGGCTGAGTACTATTTTCCTGTTGGACTTTATACAGAAACAATTCCAGTTGATCCATCAGCCGATCTTTAGCCTGAACGGAATCGTGAACAACCGTATCCGACAATTTCTTTAGTTGCAGTTCATCCAAATCAGAGAGGTCTCCGTCTAAATAAATGATTACCGGAATCTGGTCCGTTTGCATAGCTACTTGCAACTGGCGCAATGTCTGAATACCTTTTTCTAAGTCTTTTCCGATGTCAGCAATTACGCAATCGTAGGCTTTTTCATGCACTTTTTGTAAAGCTTCGTCATTTAAAATGGCATAATCGCAGGTAATGTCGAAGTGTCGTTCATCGATTAATTTTGTCAGCGAATTGTCGGGCAGGTAATCGCCCGATAGGACCAGCACATTTTTTATCTGCTCCGTAATACGGTTATTGATTCGGGTAAACGCATCTTCCAAATCCTGCTTGGTAAGGGGTTTCTGGATGTAGGCCAGAGCGCCTTGTAAGGCTACTTTCGGCGCATCGTTTGCCGATATAATATGGACCGGAATACGATTTAAATGTGGGTCGTCCTTAAGTAGTTTAAGTACGCTTATGCCGTCAAGCACAGGTAGTTGCAAATCCAGAATAATAGCCGATGGTTCATAACGCCGGGCGTACGCCAGCCCTTCATCACCCTGTAAAGCCACCAATGTTTTGTACCCTTTGGCGCGGGCAAAATCCTGAACGATACTGGCAAAACGAGCATCGTCTTCTATAATGAGCATGACCTTGTCGCCTTTTTTCAGGTTGTCCCGATCATCCGAAATGGTGTTTTCCTGCGTTGGCGTTGGTTGCTTATTGGTAGAAGCCGACGTCTCTTGTAACTGACCTTTTTCAGGTGTTGGCTGGTTCCAATCAGTTAGTAACGGACTTTCTTCTGACAGCGGTAGCCAAACAGTGAACGTACTTCCCCGCCCTTCTTCGCTTTGCAACGTAATTTCACCACCAAGCCGTTTTATCAGCTCCCGGCTGATGGACAATCCCAGACCCGTTCCGCCATATTTACGGCTGGTTGACCCGTCTACTTGCTGAAACGCTTCAAAAATAAGTTGCTGTTTATCAGGAGGAATACCAATTCCCGTATCCGAAACGGCAATGGCCAGAAGCGATTTTTCTTTACGAAGTTCCTGCCGGGTGAGGTTTGTGAAATTCTGTTCTACAGAAAATGCCAGGGTAATCTGACCATCGCGTGGGGTAAACTTAAATGCGTTGGATAATAGGTTTTTGAGGATTTGCTCAATCCGAAGCCTATCGGTAGTTATCTCTGCCGGTACAGATTTATCTACGTTTGTAATTAGCTGGACCTTTTTTTCTTCGGCTACAACCGTGAATAATTGGGTAAGGTCTCGCAGAATACTCTTTACCGATACTTTTTCGTGATGTACGTCAATATGGCCCGCTTCAATTTTTGCCAGATCAAGTATGTCGTTTATGAGCGTTAGCAGGTCATTTCCCGATTTGTGTATGACGTTTGCGTATTCGACCTGTTTTGTCGTTAAGTTCTCGGGTTTATTATCTGCCAGCAGTTTAGCCAGAATTAATACGCTGTTCAGGGGCGTTCGCAACTCATGCGACATATTGGCTAAAAAAGCAGATTTGTATTGGCTGGTTACTTCTAACTCCCTGGCTTTCAGGGAAAGAGATTGCCTGGCAATTTCAACCGCTTCATTTTTTTCGACTAGTTCTGCATTAATCTGGCGCAGCTCTTCCTGTTGAACAGTCAGTTCTTCTTCCGATGCCTGCAAGCTCTCGGCATGGCGTAGCAGCGATTCATTCGATTGCCTGAGCTCCTCCTGCTGATCAGCAACGAGTTCATTTTGTTGTTGTACCTGCTGTAATAATTCCCGCACCTGTTCGTGTGTTTGGGTTGAATTGATGGCTACCGCCAGCGGTTCCATCAGGCGTTTAAGCAGATTCATAACCGGTGGCTCCAATAGTCTGAATGAAGCCAGTTCGAGCACCCCAATCAACTCTTTATCCTTACGATACCACAGGGGCACCAATACTAACTGCCCTGGCTGAGCCTCTCCGCTACCCGAATGCAGTTTCCAGTATTCGGTTGGTATCTGATTGATAATCAGCATTTTCTGGCTCTGAGATGCCTGGCCGACCAGCCCTTCATCCAGTCCAAACGTACAAGATACGTTAGCGGGTAAACCCACTGCTGCAACCCGCTCCAATTGGCGCTTGGCCGAATTGTATAAGTATACGGCCCCCGCTGGCAAATCAAGATGAGACGTCAGCGTGGCAATGATATTTTTGGCCATTTCCTGAGGACTCCCCTGATCCTGCAAACTATGGCTAATGGCCGATAGACCAGATAGTTGCCAGTTTCGTTCTTCGCTTTCCTGATTGTATGTTTGCAGTGTTGCCAGATTTGCTTTCAGGTCGCGTTCGGCTCGTCGGCGTTTTCGGAACTCTTCAAAAATGACCAATAGTAAAATAGCAATATTGACAACGGCCACCAAAACGGCTACCCACATGGCGCACTCTTCCATGTAATCCGTATCAGCCTCTTTCTGCTTTCGAGCTAGTAATTCCTGTTGAGATTGTTGCTTAATCTGAACCAACTCACTACGAATAAACTCAAATTGGCTGGTTTCGCCCCGTAAGTAAGCGGCCGTTGCTTTTTCAACGAGGTTAAATCGGTTCAGTTGGGATGGTTCAGAAACCAGTAAAGCTTTAAGTTCGCCTAATATTCGATCAACGGCCGACAGGGTGAGGGTAGTTGATGGAGATTTGGGGCTATAAGCGATGGCTAGATCTCGTTGAGAAACGCTTTTCAACTCCAGCAATGCCAGTTGAAGACCGGCGATCTGTTCGGTTATTTTTTCGACTTGTGTTGAATGAGTCAGCAGCGCATCGTGCCTGCGAAAAGCGCTAAAATAAAGTAGAATGATTACCGGGACAGTTAAAAAGGTCAGTGCAGTGCCAAGATAAATCCGACCAGTTAATGATTTCACCATTTACTAGATATTTTTATTTTAAACAATAAATATTTAAAATTTACAATTAGTAAACAAATATATCAGCTAAACGGGATTTATGGCTTGTCTGGGATTATTATTTTGTCTTTGTATATGCTTTATGGAATGGCCTGTTTTTTCATCCCGACGAAGAAAGAATCTCATGCGTTGGGCAGTTTTAAGATCCCTCCTTCGTCGGGATGACAAAGTTCATTTATGGAAAATATAAAACACCCTGATAATGGTTTACGATGGACAACCTTATTTGACTGCCTAGAAAAATAGCCGTCAAGTAGCAAAAGGAAACCTATGAAGCTGAGTTAATCGACTTTATAAAATCGATTAACTCGGGTATGTCCAGGATAAAATCAATGGAGGTATGTAGAATGGCCTGTTGCGGCATAAAGGCAACCAAGGCACTTTCGGGCTGTTGGGCAATTAGAATGCCCCCCGCTTTTTTAATTGACTTCAGCCCCGTGGTACCGTCTGCATTGGCTCCTGACAGCAAAATTCCAACGAGAGAAGAACCATACACATCGGCTGCCGATTCAAAGGTGACATCTATAGATGGCCGACTATAATTGATTTTTTCGGAGTCATCCAGCGAAAAAACTTTATCCCGCTCAATGAGTAAATGATAATCGGCGGGCGCCAGATAGATAGTTCCCGGCCGGACCGAGTCTTTATCATCTACTTCGCGAAGCGGGTTATTCGTTTTAAGGGAGAGTAGGTTTGCCAGCGTAGAGTCAGCCGTATTTTTACGGTGCAGAACAATAATCAGCGCAAACGATAAGGGAAATGGCAGCGACGGTAATACCTTGAGCAGTACCTCAATACTACCCGTTGAACCACCAACAACGACGGCTTCACAGTTTTTAATTAACCTATTTTCCGCCATATCTTTTCACCCGTTACTTGCTTGAATATTGGCTGTAAGGTCGAGAATTTTAATGTTTCTTTGGCACCTAAAGCCAAGTATCCGAGTGAACCGAGGCTTTCGTTGAAGAGCGTTAGTACCCGCTGTTGTAGCGCTTTGTCGAAGTAGATTAATACATTCCGGCACAAAATTAAATCAAACTCGTTAAATGACCGGTCCGATACAAGGTTATGCGTGGAGAAGACCATTTTTTCGGCTAAATCACCCCTGAATTTAACGTGTCCGTACTGGGCGGTATAATAGGAAGAGAAATCGCTTATGCCGCCTGACAGAATATAGTTTTCTGAGTACTGCTTCATGGGAGCCAGCGCAAAAATACCTTTGCGGGCGGTGTCCAGAACGCCCGGATTTAAATCTGTAGCATACAGCAATGCCTTGTGCAGCAGGTTAGCTTCTTTAAGCAGGATCGCCATCGAATAAACTTCTTCTCCTGTTGAGCAGCCCGCATGCCAGATGCGGATAAACGGTTTAGATGCCAGCTTATGAATGACCTCTGTGCGAAGCGCTTTGTAGAACAGCGGGTCTCGGAACATTTCGGTTACGTTGACGGTCAACTCCTCCACAAAACGTTTCAGGTAATCGTCATCCGACCGTATGCGGTAACGAAGCTCGGCGAAACTTGGAAATTTATCCAGCGACCACAGTCGATTGATGCGTCGCTTTAGAGAGGCACGGGAATAATGAGTAAAATCATAACCGTGCACCTCAACCAGATCTGTCAATAGTAAATCAATCTCTTCCTCCTCAATCATGGTTAACTGACTGATAATAAATCTAATAGCCGATCCACGTCGATTGGCTTTGCTATGTAATCTGTTGCCCCGGCTTGCAGGCATTTTTCCCGGTCTCCAACCATTGCCTGAGCAGTTACCGAGAAAATGGGGATGCCTTTTCGATTATCGAGCTCCTTGATACGCGGAATGGCTTCGTAACCATCCATTTCGGGCATCATCATGTCGATCAGAATTACATCGACGACTTCACTCGTTTTCAATAAATCAATTGCTTCTTGAGCGCTGCCACAGGCAATACAATCGTATGATTTTGCCTTTAATGTCGCTGTCAATGCGAAAATATTTCTGGGATCATCGTCGATAATCAGTACCCGTTTTTTAGTCATATCGTTGAGTAGGCGTTAATTAACTGATGTCTAGGCGACACCGGTTCAAAATCCGGTGTTAGACAAAGCGGTATGAAATTTATGATCTATCGTAAAGCCAAACGCGCAGTAACGATATAAGCTGATCAATATCGACCGGTTTGGTTATGTAATCCGACGCGCCAGCCTGAATACACTTCTCCCGGTCGCCGGTCATGGCTTTGGCCGTAACCGCAATGACGGGTAATGTTTTCCACTGATACTGCTCCCGAATCTTTCGGGCTGTTTCGTATCCGTCCATTTGGGGCATCATCATATCCAGTAAAACGACATCGATCTCAGGATGCTCGGCTAGTTTTTGAAGCGCTTCTTTACCATCCAGCGCTGCAATTACGGTCATGTTATACTGTTCCAGCGCCTTCGACAGGGAGAAAATATTTCGAACATCATCATCCGCTACCAGTACCGTTTTGTTATTGAGGACCTGGCTCAGAGCACCTAGTTTTTTGGCTGTGCCGTTGCCGCCGGTAACCTGTTTGTTTTCTTCAACTAAATGCAGAAAAAGCGATACCTCGTCGAGCATGCGCTGATAGGAATGGGCCGTTTTGACAATAATCGAATCAGCATATTTTTTTATTTTAAGCTCTTCCGACATTGACAGGCTTTTACCCGTAAAGATGATGATTGGCAGGTTTTCAAGCCCTGGATTTTTCTTGGCTTCTTCCAGCGTTGCATAAGCATTTGTATCTGGAATTCCCATGTCCAGAATCACGCAGTCGATTTCTTTACGTTTTAGGGCGTCAATACCTTCATGGATGTTGCTTTTCAGTTCAGATGTAATGTTGAATGTCTCCAGAAAATAAGCTAATGCTTTGGCATGCTTAGGGTTATCTTCAATAATCAGTACTTTCTTAGGGTCTCGGTTCAATACATAATCAATTTTTTTGAAGACTTCCTGAAGCTGCTCAAAGGCTACCGGTTTATCTACGAAATCAATGGCACCTTTTAGCAAACTCTCATTCTTGAGCTTGTGAGACGACATGATATGCACCGGGATTGGACGGGTTAGCGGATTCGCCTTG
The DNA here is from genome assembly GCA_964263725.1 of Spirosoma sp. Classification (GTDB taxonomy): domain Bacteria; phylum Bacteroidota; class Bacteroidia; order Cytophagales; family Spirosomataceae; genus Spirosoma. The sequence goes on along the minus strand of CAXVWN010000019.1, from coordinate 12,032 downwards.
AGTGCATCCATGACCTCCCAGCCGCTCATGACCGGTAACTGAATATCCAGCAGAATACCAAGCGGTTTGTAGATGCCCGCCAGCCTCAACCCTTCATCGCCCTGAACGGCTACAATGCCTTTGTAGCCTTTTTTGCGAGCGTAATCCAGCAACGATTTAGCAAAATTCGAGTCGTCTTCAACGATGAGAATTAGTTTATCCTGATCGGTAATCGTATGGCGATCGTCGGGAATAGCATCTGGAATGATAGAGCTGATGTATTGTGCGTTAGATCGGAGTTCAAGTGGTTTTTCCGGCGTTGGTAACGTGTGTTTTTCGATAGGTGAAGGGGTCGATGTGTCTGTCGAAAGCGGGATATGTAGGGTAAATTCGCTACCCTGACCTACCTGGCTGGAAAGCGTAATTTCGCCCCCTAAAAGTTTTGCCAACTCCCGGCTGATGGATAAGCCTAAGCCCGTTCCACCGTATTTTCGTTTGGTCGAGCCATCGGCTTGCTGGAAAGCCTCAAACACAAGCGGCTGTTTTTCGGGAGGGATGCCAATGCCCGTATCCTTAACCACAAAGCTAAGCGTATCTGTCTCTGTTTCTTGCCGTTTGATGGTGAGGCTAACGGTACCGCTCGACGTAAATTTGAGTGCGTTAGAAAGCAGGTTCTTAAGAATCTGACCCAACCGCATCCGGTCGGTTTCGATAACCGGCGGTACATCCGGTTCAGCATTAATGGTAAAAGTCAGCCCTTTTTCTTTGGCCAGTAATCCAAAGAGCGACTGTAGTTCATCGGTGATTTCAGCAATAGAAATGTCCTGATAATCAAGCTGCATTTGCCCAGCTTCGATTTTGGACAGGTCGAGAATTTCGTCAATCAGACCAAGCAGGCCATTGCCTGACGATTGAATGACGCGGGCGTATTCGACTTGATCTCCGGTAAGCGTTTCTTCGTTGTTTTCGGCCAGCAATCGACTGAGTAGCAAAATGGAGTTGAGTGGCGTTCGCAGCTCGTGCGACATATTGGCCAGAAACTCCGACTTATAACGGGTTGTTACTTCCAGTTCATCGGCTTTTTTCTGAATTTCATTATTCTTCTCTTCCAGTAGAAGGCCACGTTCTTCGAGTTCGGTATTGGTTTGCTGTAGCTCCTCCTGTTGAACGCGGAGTTCTTCTTCCGAAGCCTGTAGTTTTTGAGCCTGCATTTCCAACTCCGCATTCAGATTTTCCAACTCCCTATGCTGAGCCTGTAGTTCTTCGGCCTGAGCCTGGGTTTCCTCCAGAAAATTCTGGAGCTTACCGTAATCCATCGCCGAGTTGACGCCAATGCCAATGGCCTCGAGATTGTGTTCCAAAAAGTCAACTTCCAGTGGGTCAGGATTTTGTAGAAGACCCACTTCAATGGCCCCTATGCACACATCAGCGTAAACCAGCGGAGCAATAACCAGCGAGGCTGGTGCAGCGTTGCCCAGCGAAGACGTTATGCGGCTGTAATCGGAGGGTACATTTTGAACAATAATTGTTTTTTTACGCTCGATAACCTGCCCAATCAGACCTTCTCCGGCTTTAACGGTTGTGGGCACACGTTGGGTTGCGTAACTGCCCGCCAGTTTAAAACTCCCATCGGTATCAATCAGATAAATCGTACCCAGCGGGGCGTTTACGTAATTGGCGATGGTATCAATCAGGCGGGTTGCCAGTGTGGTCAGCTCTTTTTCTCCCCGAATGGCATCGCTCAGCTTAACTGCACCCGTTTGCAGCCAATTTTTATTTTTTAAATCAGTAAATGTTTGTTCAAGCGCGCCCGCCATTTGGTTCAGCGCCTTCGAGATGCGTCCTAACTCATCGTCCTGTGTATCAGGGCTACGTACCGAATAGTTTCCTCCGGCTATGTCGCCCGTAATTCCCTCCATCACCGCAATTCGACCGGTTGTTTCAAGGTATTTTTCTTCGGCTAATTTCTGTTTGGCAATCCGGTCATCTAAATCTTTTTTGATTCGAAAATACGTACTGACCGTAATGAGTATGGATATAATGGCCGCTAAAACCAGCAGAAAGGGCGTGTATGTAATGTAAACCTGTTGCTGTTCAACACGGGATTTGAGTAAACTTTCTTCTTCGGTTTTGAGCCGAACAACAACTTCCCTAAGCGCATCCATGATCTGTTTGCCCTTCACCATTTCTTTATGCCGCTCAACGGTATCTCTCATAAACCCTTTGTGTTGCTTGGATTGGGCAATAATCCGTCGCATTTGGGCAAACTTGGCTTCGTACAAGGCTTTTGCTTCGGCAAGGTTCTTTTGTTGTACTGGATTGTCGGGGGTTAATTCTCGGACACGGTTATAACTGGCCATTACTTTTTCGTAACTGCCCGTATACGGTTGTAAAAAGAGCGGATCAAGGGTAACTAAGTAGCCGCGCTGACCAGTTTCCGCATCCTTCATGAAGGAGATGATATTTTCTGATTCGATTAGTACCTGATTGGTGTGATTGACCAATTGAGAGTTGCTGATAAGTTTCTGGATGCTGAAAAATGAAGCAACCAGACTAATCAGCAATAAGAGTGTCGAGAAAGAAAAGACAATTTGTAGTTGTCGGATAACAGATTTTGACGTCAGAGTTTGTGGCATGAGTACTTGAGTAAAGCCGGGTCGATAGACTAGTTCGCTGATTCCTGGCTAGCTTGCTTTATGGGTAAAATGAGGATAAAACTGGCCCCTTCGTTAATTTGGCTTTGGGCCGAGATGAGACCATTATGTTTGTCTATATTCTTTTTCGCAATGGCCAGACCAATACCCGTGCCTTCGTAACTGGTGCGGCTGTGCAAGCGCTGGAAAATAATAAAAATACGGGCCAGGAATTTTTCATCAAAACCGATGCCATTGTCGCGCACTATAATCCGGTAAAAATCGCCGGTAGGCGAGATTTCACTATCAATTGCTTTACTATCAATCCGTTCGGCACCAATGTGAATGGCGGGAGGCTGATCTGGTTTCGCAAATTTGAGCGCATTGCTAAGTAGATTTTGAAAAACCTGCCGCATGCGGGTTGGTATGGCGTCGAGAGTGGGCAATGAATCAATGGTAATAGCAGCGTCTTTCTGGCTGATCAGTTCGTCAAAATCCAGTACCAATTCGCCAACCAACGCATTGAGATCGGTCGATTGAAACGGCTCCGGAACCGATAATTTCGAATAGGCCAACAAATCATTAATTAAGTCAGACATACGCGCCGACGATTGAATTGAGCGATCGAGAAAGGCTGATGCTTCGGGATTTTGGCTGAGGTATTTCACTTTAACGGTGTCGTTGAGCAACTGTATTTTTCGGAGCGGCTCTTTTAAATCGTGCGACACAACCCAGGTGAATTGCTGAAGCTCATGGTTTATCCGTTCTAATTCTGCATTTTTTGTGAGCAGTTCGTTCGTTCGCAAATTGACTTGTTGCTCCAGTAATTCGGCCGCCTGTTTTTGCGGATGGATATCCGTAAAGGTGCCAATCCATCGAATTAGCACGTCTTGTTGATGAATAGGAATAATTCGGAGCAAGTGGTAACGGTAGGCTCCCGTATCCAGCGCTTTCAGGCGCATTTCGCGGACGAATTCCGTTTCGCTGACTAACGACATAACCCAATTGTCGCCTAAGTCATCATCAGGATGGGTATTCGGTAACGTCACTGAATCGGTGGCGTACTGAAACCAGTGTCTATTGACATACTCGATTCGGCCATCCGGGGCAATGGTAAAAGCCATTTGTGGCAGCGACGCCAGAACCACCTGTAACTCCTGCATGCGCTCGGCTAATTCGTCCTGCGCCTGTTTCCGGACCTCGATTTCTTTGCGCAAAGAAGTTTGAACTGCCCTAAGTTCCTGTTGCTGTTCGTAGAGTTTGTCGAGGGTCTTGACTTTTAAGACCAAAATATCCGGATCAACGGGCTTGGTTAAATAGTCGATACCGCCGGATGTGTACCCTTTGGTAATGAATTTTTTGTCGGTGTTAACGGCCGACAGAAAAATAATGGATGTGTCTCTGGCTTTGCTGAATCCCGCAATGGCATTAGCCACGTCAAACCCGTCCATACCGGGCATTTGTACATCGAGAATGATGACCGAATAATCAGTTTTAAGGACTTTCTTTAATGCTTCTTCACCCGATTCGGCCGTGTCAACTGAAAAGCGATGCAATTCGAGAATTTTTTTAAGAGGAAGGATATTCTCGGGTCTATCATCAACAAGAAGAATCATGTATACCAATTAATAAAACGTTGAGGGAGGACGCACAAGCAAATATATTGCGCGTTCGATGCAAAACCTTTAGGAAATCTTGTGTGAAGATAAAGTTGCGACAAATGTCTTTCCAAATCAGGTTTGAAATTGGCATTCGGGAAGTTATTTTGTGGAATGGGCACTACCTATTTTAGACTCAATTTGCATTATCTATGGATTATTTCTGCCTCGTAGGTAGTTTGCCTGCTATAGGCTCACTCAACGCCAACCCCTAGCATCTGCTGAACCCGTTCCGCTACGGCTTCTACGGAAATATCATTCAAACAGGCCAAATCGCCCCGCCAGCAGGGTTTGTTGCCGAATACTGAGCAGGGACGGCAGGTTAATATATCCGTTGAAATTTGAAGAATAGCCTTCTCGCCCTGCCCCCACGGACCAAAGCCAGCGTCGGGATGGGTAGCCCCCCAAATGGATAGTACGGGCACATTACTGAGCGCTGCAAGGTGCATATTCCCCGAATCCATGCAGAGCATGCCTGTTAATCGGCTGATGAGAGATAGTTCGGCGGCTAAGGAAAGTTGACCGGCCACGAGTATAGCCTGTGGAAACCGTTGCCGTACGGTTTCGAGTTGGGCAATTTCGGCGGCACCACCCCCAAACAGGAAAATCGTAGGCGATGTGCCAGCATAAAGATGGGCCAGCAAAGGGGCAATCTGATTGAAAGGCCACATTTTTTGCGCGTGCTGTGCAAAGGGCGCGATACCGAGCCAGGGTGTGTCAGAGGTGATAGATTGCTGGTTCAGAAACTCGGAAACTTCGTCTTCAGCGGAGGTAAAGGGGGGGAACTGAAACGGTTGTGCTGGTCGAAGAGGAAATCCGGCCGCATCGAATAAGCGTGCGTACCGCTCTACGCTGTGCAGCAACGGCCGACGAACTTTATTTTCTTTTCGGGTCAAGGCTTTTTTCTCGGCACGGCCCTTATCAATCGTAAACGACGGCACGCCTTCCAATCGGAACAAACTCTTTAGAGCGGCCGAACGCAGATTCTGATGGGCATCAATAATGACATCGAACGAAGCCATCTGACGCAGTTCGTTAAATAATCGAACGATGCCTTTGAGCCCATTATGTCGCCCCTCAAAGTCGGCCCCGATTACGCGAACGTTTGGGAACTGTGTAAAAAAAAACGGCGAATTTCTGGCGCGTCACCAGCGTAATCCCCGTATCGGGATAGCGTTGTGTAAACGCTTGTACAACGGGGGCCAGCAGGGCCACATCGCCCATTGCCGAAAACCGAAGAAGAAGCAACTGCTTCATACATTTGTCAAAGGGGAGGAGGAATGGTCAAGCCTATTCCTGACTGCTGTAGAGCACCGGATTCAGCGTTGGGTCGTTGTACATTTTCATCTGCCGATAGACCTTCATATAGCGGTCGCCATTGCGGATATCGTCCAGCAATTCGTCGAAACATTGGGCCAGATCACATTCCTGCTCAACCAGTACTGCCAGTTTTTGTTGCGCTTTCTGACGGTGTTCTTCCGAGACCGAAGGCCGGTCTACCTGTTCGCGAAAGTGGTACAGTTTGAGTTGCAGAATCGACATCCGGTCGAGGAGCCAAGCCGGGGTTTCGGAGTTTAATCGGGCAGTGGACTTAGGCGTAATAGACTGAAACTGATTAAAAAACCACCCATCCAGTTGCTCTACAGTATCTGTCCGGTCCTGATTCGACTGGTCAATTCTGCGTTTAATCGCCACTAGCTCATCCGGGCGAATAGTCGGGCTACGGATGAGGTCTTCGAGGTGCCACTGAACCGTATCAATCCAGTTTTTCTGATACAATAAAAACGCCACATCGGTAGTGGAATACGGATTGTTGATGGGTGTATCAACGTCGTCGATCAGGTGATAGTCCTGAATACTCTGGCGGAACAGATGGTTAGCGAAAGTGGCGTTCATAGGTGGTTAGTCAAACGCAAAGATAGGCGTTTTCACTGGGAATGTCGGATATCAGGCCGGACACTCCTGTTCCTCTGCCTATAGGTTCAGGCCGGGGGTTTCTCGTAAAAACGATCAGGGGTCGTTGGCCATCACCTTTTGGTGTGGTGTCGGGTTTTCAAACCCGACGCAGTGGCTGACACACGGTGTCAGGTCCTCAAACCCGACACCACATCAAAAATTAGCATAATAGTTACACACCAACAACGCTACTTACCCCAAACTTGAAAAGCTTCCCCCGCGCTAAATTCCGAACGGTCGGCAGGAAGTTCCACAAACGCATCGGCCGTTAGTAAATTGGCAAAATCGGCCGAGCCGGAGCCTGGCAATGGATGCGCCAGTATTCGACCATCGGGTTCAGAAGTCAGGCTAACAGACAGGAAATACGTAATATTCGGCTTAAACACAACCGGCTCGGCCAATTGTGCGTAACGAACTGGTGCAGGTGGCAACCCTAACGATGCTCGCAGGTAAGGCACTACATAGCGATACGCACACAACACCGTCGAAACCGGATTTCCGGGTAAGGCAAAGACGGTTTTCCCCAGTGCCGTTCCAAACCAAAGGGGTTTGCCGGGACGCTGGTCTACTTTATGGAACTGTTTTTGAATACCCAAGCGGGCCAATACAGCGGGTACGAAATCGGCTTTGCCGGCTGAAACGCCACCACTCAGAATCAAGATGTCATTTTCAATGAGCAGCGTGGTCAATCGGTCGGCCAGAATAGCTTCGTCATCGACAATATGGTGCAGCGTTGCCTGAATACCCAGCAAGGCCAGAGTTGCCCGGAGCATGTAGGTATTCGACCGACGAATCTGGTAGGGCAGGGGCGTGTCGGCAACATCAACTAACTCATCGCCAGTAGAAATAAGGGCTACGCGAGGCAACGCCGTAACTGTTAACATCGTTTGACCAACCGAAGCCGCAACCGCCAACTCGGATGGCCCCATGTGTGTACCGATGGCTAACAATTCGTCGCCCGCCCGGCGGTCAGTCGCTTGAGGATGAATGTGCTGACCGACTTCAACATCCTCAATGGTGATCGTCGCTTGGCCATCGGCAATGTTTATATCTTCATACCGAATGACCGTATCGGCTCCAACCGGCAGCATGGACCCGGTCATCACTTCCAGACAGGAATTGCCATCGCTTCCTGTCTGCTGCGGCAGCGTGAGTTGGGGTTGACCGGCGCGTTGCATCCCCACAACATGAAACGTTCGTTGACCGGTCGCATGATCCGCAAATCGAATGGCAATTCCGTCCATAGCCACCCGGTTGAATGGTGGGAAATCCCGATCAGCGCGAACCACACCGCGAAGAACCCGGCCATCAGCATCAGTCAGCGAAACCGTTTCGACGGGTAACTTTAGTATATGCTGTTGAGTAATTACGAAAGCGTCGGCGACAGAAAGCATGGGAGAAATGATGAATTATGGATGATAAATGATGAATTTTGACGAAGAGAGTGCAATCTATTCATCATTTATCATTCATAACTCAACATTAACCACAATGTCTTCTTTTACGCACCTCAATGCCGACGGTAATCCGGCTATGGTCGACGTGGGTGCCAAGACCGTTTCGCGTCGGACGGCCCGCGCCCGTAGTGTCGTTTCGCTCGGTGCCGACATTATGCAGCACCTGACCCCATCCGGATTGACGGGCCATGATATTTCTACCAAAAAAGGCCCTGTGTTTCAAACGGCCATTATTGCCGGAACGATGGCGGCCAAACGCACCGACGATCTGATACCACTCTGCCATTCGCTCGGTTTGGACAACTGCCAGATCACGATCACAACCGAGGGGCCCGAGGCTATTGTAGACTGTTTAGTATCGACCGAAGGCAAAACCGGCGTCGAAATGGAAGCACTGGTTGGGGCGTCGGTTGCGGCACTAACGATTTACGATATGTGCAAAGCCTTTTCGCACGACATCATTATCCGGGAAACCAAACTGATGGAAAAAACGGGTGGAAAACGAGATTTTCGGCGTGAATAACGTGGATTCGCCCGGCGTGTCTCTGAATGGACTCATTCTGACGGGTGGCCGTAGTACGCGAATGGGGCATGATAAATCGCAACTGATTTATCATGAAAAACCCCAGCGCGAACACCTTGTTGACTTGCTCAAGCCGTATTGCAACGCCGTTTTCTGGTCGGTGAATACAGAACAGGCGGCAGAAATGACAACGACAAATCGGCCCTTTATTGTTGATGCGTTTGACTTGGCAGGGCCGCTTAACGGAATCCTGTCTGCCTTTCTTTACGATGCAACAGAGGCCTGGTTGGTCGTAGCCTGCGATATGCCGCTGCTGACAGCTCGCTCGCTCAATGCACTGATGCAAGGGCGTAACCCGGCACAAATGGCAACGGTATTTTACGATTCAGACGGTCAATCGCCCGAACCGCTGTTGGGTATTTATGAGCCAGCCTTTGGGCCGATTTTGCAGCAGGCCCAAGTAAACGGAGCGTATTCGCCCCGCCAGCTTCTGCGGCAAAATGATGTGAACCTGTTGACCGCGCCCGACATTCGTGAACTGGCCAATATTAATGATCCGAAGGCAAGGGCCGCTTTGGGCTTGTGAAACATAGCGCTTACATTGGGGTTTATACCCAAAATCAGCGTTTATGAAATCAATTCAAAAGCTTCTCTTAGCGGCTGGTTCTGTGCTGTTTGGCGGAGTGGCAACTGCCCAACGCGCAACACCATCGCCCGAATTGCGCGCCTTCAGTGAGCAACGCATTCGTCATCAGAAAACACTCGGCCTTACACTTGGCAGTTTCGCCCTGGCCAACATTGCCGTTGGCGCAATTGCGGCCGGACAAACGTCGGGCGAAACGGCGTATTTTTATAAAATGAATGTGTATTGGAATCTGGTCAATCTCGGCATTGCAGGAGCTGGTCTGTTGGGTTCGCGTAAAAAGAACGCTGATTCAGAAACGCTGGCCGATGCCGTTCGTCAGCACGAGAACATGAAGCAAGTTTTGCTGATCAATGCCGGTTTAGACGTAGCCTACGTGGTGGGAGGAACTTACCTGAACGAACGAGCGGAGTCTCATCCCGACAACGCAGACCAATTGCGGGGTTATGGTAAATCCATTATCGCACAGGGTAGTTTTTTGCTGGTGTTCGATTTGGTCAATTACTTTATTTTTAAAAAACGTGGCGACAAACAGGAGCGTTTGTTGCTTTCCACTACAGCCAATGGGCTTGGTTTTGTCATGCCTATCCGGTAAGGGCAGATGAACTAATCAGAATACGGAGCCGTTCTGCGATAATTTACTAATCGCACCGGAGGCCCGGCGCAACGAGCGATGCAATCCCATTTACACCCTTTTCAATCATTCATTACCAAAGCCATTGACCACATTCAGGAAGATCCTGATACGGTTGGTTTAGCTGCGGGTGGCTCCTGGGCCTCTGGCGAGGTGGATGCCTATTCTGACCTTGATCTGGTGCTGGTTACGAATCGAAAGATAGCCCCCGACATTGATTTAATGCAGGAATACGCGGGTAAATTAGGCTTAATGGTCGCGTCTTTCCGGGGCGATCATGTGGGTGAACCGCGCTTGCTGATTGCCTTGTATGAATCAGCGCTGTTGCACGTTGATATTAAATTCTTGACACCTGACGAATTCCATAATCGTGTCGAAGATCCCATCGTTCTTTGGGAGCGGGATCAGACATTGACAAGCATTATTCAGCAGTCAACAGCGCATTATCCGCCGTTTGATTTCCAATGGGCCGAAGATCGTTTCTGGATATGGGCCCATTATGCGGCCCTGAAAGTTGGCCGGGGCGAGTTTTTCGAAGCGATTGACTTTCTAGCCTTTGTGCGCAATGCCATGCTTGGACCGATGCTGCACCTCAAAAATTCGAGTTTGCCACGGGGAGTTCGTAGAGCCGAAACTACCTTTGGTGTGGCTGAACTTACGCAACTGCGCAAGACCGTAGCGATGCCCGAACGGGCCGTATTGCTCAGTAGCTTGTGGGAAGTAATGTATCTCTATGAATCCCTGCGCGATATACTGGTGCCGGAAGGATTTCAGAAAAACAGTGCCGCTCAGTTAGCCGTTACACGATATGTAGCCGGACTTTAATAAAATAAGCAGCACGCTAGCTATAGTAAATAATGACGAATCAGGATGATTATTTTCTGCGTGAGGCCATCCGGTTGGCCCGCGAAGGCATGACAACCGGACAAGGTGGACCATTTGGTTGTGTCGTTGTGCGCAATGGCGAAATTGTGGGGCGTGGCTGTAACCAGGTTACGTCGACAAATGACCCGACGGCCCACGCCGAAGTAGTGGCCATTCGGGATGCCTGCCGAAATCTGGGTACGTTTCAGTTGGATGATTGTACGCTATATGCCTCCTGCGAACCCTGCCCGATGTGTTTGGGGGCTATTTATTGGGCGCGTCCCAGCCGAATTGTTTACGGAGCTTTTCACTCCGATGCCGCTGGTGCTGGTTTTGACGACCAGTTTATTTATGAGGAACTGGATAAACCCCGCGAGCAACGCCATATTCCAATGCACCAACTGCTGCGCGATGAAGCCGATGCAGTTTTTCAGGAATGGGTCGCTATGGAAAAGCGAATACATTATTAGCGAATGTAGAGACGCCTATTTGCATCTTCTGACGGGCTGGTTTTTACTGATGCATAAGAGACCGCACCGGCTGACCGGCAAGTATGCGTCTCTACAAAACAAAAGCTGTACTTTTGTAAAAAATAAAGTCGCTTCGTAAAACTAAATTTCTGAAGCGACTTACTAAACGGTTTACGTCATGCCAGGAATGGAATTTTTTGGAGCGGCCGAGCGCAAGGAAATTAACGATGTGCTTGAGACTGGTATCCTGTTTCGGTATAATCACGAAGCGCAACGCAACAATATTTACAAAGCCCGCGAGTTTGAGGCTGAGGTCGCCAATCTGGTTGGTGCCAAATACGCTCATGCTGTATCGAGCGGTTCAACTGCCGTTTTATGTGCATTGGCCGGTGCCGGTATTGGTGCGGGCGATGAAGTCATTGTACCGCCATTTACCTACATCGCCACTGTCGAAGCGGTTTTGATGGCCGGTGCCTTGCCTGTTTTCGCTGATATTGACGAAACACTTTGTCTGAGTGCAGCCGGTATCCGTCGGGTTATTACGCCTAAAACCAAAGCCATCTGCCTGGTGCATATGTGTGGTCAAATGGCCAATATGGATGCGATCATGGCTATTGTAAACGAGTATAATTTAGTGCTTGTTGAAGATGCCGGTCAGGCGATGGGCGCGAGTTATAAAGGTGTTTCGACCGGGCTGTGGGGTAAAACCGGCGCTTATTCGTTCGACTTTTTCAAGATTGCCACGGCGGGCGAAGGCGGTATTATGGTCACCAACGACGAAACCGCCTACAAACACGCTGATTCCTATTCCGATCACGGCCACGACCACGTTGGTAGCAATCGCGGCATGGAGCAACATCCAATTCTGGGTTTCAACTACCGTATCAGCGAACTTCACGCGGCTATTGGCTTAGTTCAAACGCGCCGGGTGCCGGAGATTATTAAAAACAATAATGCCCACAAAGCGCAACTTATGTCGGCATTGGCAACTGTGCCGGGGGTTTCGTTTGCACAAATTCCTGACGCGGATGGTGATTCGGCCACGTTCCTGAATTTGTTGCTGACAGATACCGATTCAGCCCAACGCACGGTTGCTGAGATGAATGCGGCCGGTGTGAGCGGGTTCAATTACTGGTTCACCAATATGTACCATTTTATTAATCAGTGGAACCATATCAAAGAAATGAAGACGGCTGCCCCGTTAGCGATCGAAAA
>CAXVWN010000018.1:0-7035 GCA_964263725.1 Spirosoma sp. | reverse complement strand
ACTGCCCATGCCTTGCAAACTCGTCTTTCGACTATTCTGGAAACAGTCGAACGGGAGTTTTCCTGTCTGACTGATGAACAGATGCGCTGGAAACCCACGCCAGAAAAATGGAGTATTATTGAATGCCTGCAACACCTGAATTTGGCCGAACGATTCTACATTCGAAATATTCAGCATAAAGTAGATCGGTTAGGATTGGTACAAACTGCTCCCATTGACCAACCACTCGAAAGCGATTTTGTCGGTAAGATTATGCTTTATTGTGTTGATCCTCAAGTTAAAATGAAAGTGCCAGCGCCCGGCATGATACGTCCCCGGCCAGCCTCGGACTTGATGCCTGCCGACGTAATGGCGCAATTTATGGACCTGCAAACGCTTCTGCATACCTTGCTGGACAAGGCTGTCTATCTCGACTGGAATCGTGAGAAAGTGATGACACTATTTGGAAACTGGCTTAAAATTCGGCTGGGCGATGCGCTCAGGATGCTGGTAGCGCACACCGAACGGCATATGAAGCAGGCTATGCGCGTGAAAGCGGAAATGGCTACTTTTGCGACTACGACTAATAACCTTTGATGAAACACTACATTACGCAGGACCCCTGGAACATTGTTGAAGACGGGTTCCACCGGGACTTTAATGAAATCACCGAAAGCGTCATGTCGCTCGGCAATGGTCGACTGGGCGGACGCGGTTCGTTTGAAGAGAAATTTACCGGCAAAACCTTAGAAGGGAATTATGTAGCCGGTGTGTATTATCCTGACAAAACTCGCGTAGGCTGGTGGAAAAACGGCTACCCCGAATACTTTGCCAAAGTGCTGAATGCCGCGAACTGGATTGGTATCGACGTTGATATTGAGTACGAAACCCTCGACCTAAATCAGTGTGAAGTGCGCGATTTTCGGCGTGTGTTGAACATGCAGGAAGGCTATCTCGAACGTTCGTTTGTCGCTCAACTCAAAAGCGGCAAGGAGGTGCAAATTAATGCCAAACGGTTTTGCTCCATCGTCGATGATGAATCGGGCGCTATCCGTTATGCTATTAAACCCCTGAATTTCGACGCTAAAATCACTATAACACCGTATATAAACGGCGACATTCGTAACCGGGATTCTAATTACGACGAAACGTTTTGGGATGAGGTGCGGAAAGAAACCGGCTACGGGGAAGCCTATATCGAGCTTCGTACCCGTAAAACCGGCTTTCATGTCGCGACGGGTATGTGCGTTGAAATTGAGCAGGATGGCGTAAAAGTTGACTACCAGTCGCAGCCGATCAAGTACGAGAAATATGTAGCCAATCGCATCACCCTCGATTGCCGGAAAGGTCAGGAAACGGTTGTTTACAAGTATGCCGTAAACCTGTCGTCGCTCAACTACGATTCGGACACGATTATTAAAGATGCCCACCAGTATATTCAGCGGATTACGCGGAAAGGCTTCGACAAAATGCTGTTCGAACAGAAGCAAGCCTGGGCCGATAAATGGAAAACTAACGACATTATTATTGACGGTGATATTGCCGCCCAACAAGGCATCCGGTTCAATATTTTCCAGTTAAACCAAACCTACACCGGCGAAGATGAACGATTGAACATCGGGCCAAAAGGGTTCACGGGTGAGAAATACGGCGGTTCGACCTACTGGGATACCGAAGCCTATTGCCTGCCGTTCTACCTCGCCACGGCTGATCAGAAAGTAGCTAAAAATCTGCTGGTTTATCGGTACAAACAACTCGGGAAAGCCATTGAAAATGCTCAAAAACTTGGTTTTCGAGCTGGGGCTGCGTTGTATCCAATGGTGACCATGAACGGCGAAGAGTGCCACAACGAATGGGAAATCACGTTTGAGGAAATCCACCGCAACGGGGCCATTGCCTATGCCATTTACGACTATGTTCGCTACACGGGCGACGAGCAATATCTGGCCGATTATGGACTGGAAGTGCTCAATGCCAACAGCCGGGTCTGGAGTCAGCGCCTCAACTGGTCGAAAGCGAAAGAGCCGTATTTGATGTTGGGCGTAACGGGGCCGAACGAATACGAAAACAACGTTAACAACAACTGGTACACCAACTATATTGCCGCCTGGACGCTCCGTTATACCTCTGAAGCCGTAGCGAAAGTGAAAGCGCTGGATGCTGACAAATATGCGGAACTGATTGACCGGATTCATTTCCGGGAAGAGAAAGAATTAGCGACTGCCCGGCAGATTATCGACAAGATGTATCTGCCTCAGGACGAAGAAAAAGGTGTTTTCCTACAACAGGAAGGCTTTTTGGATAAAGACCTGATGCCCGTTGCGGACATTCCGAAGGGGCAGCGGCCCATTAATCAGAACTGGTCGTGGGATCGGATTCTACGGTCGTGTTTTATTAAACAGGCCGACGTATTGCAGGGACTCTATTTCTTTGAGGATGAGTTTGATACGGATACACTCCGGCGCAATTTCGAATTTTATGAACCCATGACGGTGCATGAATCGTCGCTTTCGCCCTGCGTTCACTCCATTCAGGCGTCGAAATTGGGCATGAAAGAAAAGGCCTACGATATGTACCTGCGCACGGCCCGGCTCGACCTCGACGACTACAATAACGACACCGAAGACGGTTGCCATATTACCTCAATGGCCGGTACATGGCTGGCCGTTGTGAAAGGGTTTGGCGGGTTTCGCATTGAAAATGAAAAAGGGGCCGAACCTCGGGTTGTCCTTAATCCCTTTTGCCCCGATAACTGGCAATCACTGTCGTTCAAGATTCGTTTCCGGGGGGCGTTGTTGCAGGTGACAACGACGCAACAGGACGTAACGGTGCAAAATTTCTCGGAGCAGCCCATTACGATTAGCCTGCTTGGAAAAGAGATAACCGTAACGAACCAGAAGAAGGTGAATGTGAAAAGTAAAGTTTGATAATGGATAATGCAAAATGAACAATTGATATTATCAACACATTGGTAATTAGTATATTATTTGTTGTTCATTTGTTTAATTAACGTGCCTTAAGCCAGCCAATTGGCCTTGAATGAGCGACAAAAATATGGTACAGCCCAGCCAGACACGACGTGGAATCTCGCGTGTTTGGCTGGGCTTTTTGTTCATAAGTACGTGTCTGTTCATGTTCACCTGCCAACCCGCAGACCACAAGACCACTGACCAATCCCGACATATTACGCCCGCTTTTTATCACTGGAAATCGACCTTCAAACCAACCGGCTATGAACTTGAGCAGATCAAAAGCTTAAATGTCAATAAAGTATACATTCACTTTTTCGACGTTGATTGGGACACTCGAACGCGGCAGGCAGTACCAAAAGCGTTCGTAAATTTTCGGCAAAAACCCTTCGGCAGCGTGGTGCCGGTTGTGTTTATCACCAACCGGACACTCCTGAACCTGCCGCCTGCCGGACTCGCTGAATTGGTCACCCATATTACGCAGGCCATCACACGCATCAGCCAGAAAAATGCGATTCGGTTTGGTGAGGTGCAAATTGATTGTGATTGGAGCACGCGCACCCGCGATCGTTACTTCAAACTGCTCACGCTGCTAGCCAACCAACTTCATCATCCGCTCTCGGCAACGATTCGGCTACACCAAATTAAATACACAGATCAAACGGGCATTCCGCCCGTAGCGCGCGGGATGCTGATGCTGTATAACGTAGCCGATTGGAAACGGGCCGACACACGCAACTCAATTTACGACGCCGACGTGGCCAATCAATATTTGTCGTTTGTGTCAACATATCCATTGCCGCTCGATGTTGTGCTGCCGCTTTTTCGCTGGACGGTAGTTTACCGGAACAACCGTTTTCTGACGTTTTTGAACAACGTTGACCGGAAGAAATTGGTAGAATCCGGTTTTCTGGCCGCCCAACCCGACTCCATGCGGTTTCTGGCTACACGAGACACATCCGCTTTTGGGTTTTCAGTCTGGCGTGGCGATTTGTTTCGGGCCGAGGCCGTTACAGCCGAAACACTGATGAGTGAAAAATATCGGCTGTTAGACTTGATTCAAAATCAACGGGTTACATTTGCTTTATACCATCTCGACTCTACTATTCTATCTTCCTATTCTCGTGAAACGCTTCAAACCCTTTTCCAGCCTCGGTCGTTTCCGTAGGCCCGCCTTACTTATTGCCGTATTTATTGGATTTGCCTGCGGACCTTCGTTCGATCCGAGCGAGTTTATGAGCTTTTTTATGCCCGAATCGGGGACAATTCAGCCCGAAGACAGCCGCTATATTTTTAGTCCACAGTTCTATAATGAGTCAGAAGTCGCTGAGCAGTATACGGATAGTGTGGTCGTAGATGAGAATATAAAAGCCTGGTCTACTTATGTGGGTGGAAACCTATCGAAAGCCACGATCAGTAAAGCTATTTATCAGAAAGAGCCTGATGCCGTGCGGTCGCTAACGTCAACATTAGAACGGAATAACGCGGCCGCTTCAGACTACCTGACCTTTGCCTGGGCCGCCGACAGTGAGCCGGGAACCCCCTGGAAAGCTGACGACACCCCAATTGACAGTACGAAAGGCCCTCAATTTTTAGATGATGCCCGAAAATCGTATCGAACAACGAACGATGCCTTTTTGAAAGAACGGTATGGCTTTCAGGCGGTTAAAATCGCCTGTGAAACTGGCGACTATAAGCTGGCGCAACAGCTTTACGATCAGCTTATTAGCCCCTTACCGAAAAAAACTTTTATCAGTGATTGGGCGTTGAGTCGTCGGGCGGGTGCTTCGCTGGATTTGAGCGATACGTCGAGGGCTATTTACGAATTTGCGCAGGTATTTGACCGTTGCCCGTCTCGTCGGAAAGCCGCCGAAACGAGTTTACGCAAGTATGGCATTCGGTTTCGGGAAAATGCGTTGCAGTACGCCAAAACCGATGGAGAACGGGCGGCTGTGTATGCGCTCTGTGCCATTCAGCCGGGCGAGGACGCGCTCAATCTGCTCGAGGAAATTGTTCGTCTGACGCCAAAAAATCCATTGATTGAATTGGTTATGGGGCGGCAGATCAATCGCAACGAGTACTATTTCTTTATGAACGGCGATGAATATACCCGCAGTAGTTTTAGTAATAGTCCTGATTCGTCAGCTTTTGAAAGCCGAAAAAACGAAGCTCCGTCGTATTTTGACAAACTGCGAACGTTCGCTCTCGAATCGGCTGAAAATAAAGCGTTGGGCAATCCTGCTTTTTGGTACACCGCTACGGCTTATCTGGACTATGTCGGGCATGAGTACAAATCGGCCCAAACGCATCTGGACCAGGCCGCTTTGTTGCCAACGACAAATAAGGAATTGAAAAAGCAGATTACGGTGCAACGTATGCTTTTATTAGCTGCTCAGACCGATATAATCACTCCTGAAGCAGAAAATCAGTTGATTGGCTATCTGGAAGAATTTGACAGCACCGGAAATTTCCGGCTCAACAATGCGTTTATTTCGGTTTGTAAGCAATTTGCTGTAAAATATCAGCAAAAAACAGAGCCGAAAAGCGGTTGGTTTTCGGGATGCAGCCGTTCGAAAAAACAGCCAACGGATGGACTAAATCAGGCTAAATCATATTTATTGACGGTCATCACGACGCAACCAGGCGCCGAAACGTACTTTGCCAGCACGACTGAGCCGAATGCCATTGAAGATACCGTTTCGTCGGCCACCATTCAGCAGACAATTGCCTTCGCCCATCAGCCAGGTCTAACCGATTTTGATAAGCGGTTGATAAAATTATCGGGTATAACCGACGCCGATCTGAATTTATTGCTGGGACGGCGATTGATGATAGAACATCACTATGCCGAAGCCGCCAATGCTTTTGCCAAGGTAAATCCCAAGATATGGGCCAATGAAGCCTTCACAACGTATTTTCAGAAGAATCCATTTGCCATTAAAATGCCCCGGATTCAGACAACGGCTGAGGGCATAAACTTCCCGGCTGAACCGGCACCGAACCCGTATACACCTGTTCAGTTTGCCCGGCATATGGCCGATCTGGAGCAACAGGCAAAATCGGCCACGGGCGATAAAGCTGCCGAATTATACTACCAACTGGGTTGCGGGGCTTGGAATCTGAGTTGGTATGGAAACTCCTGGCTTTTGGTAAAGTCATATTGGAGTGCGGGCGAACCGCCGGTGTATGACGTTCCGACCAACCCAATCGAGAAAGAAAAACGCTTCGATGCGTTGCTGAACACAGATTATTATACCACAACCCGCGCCGGAGACTATTTTGAGCAATCGGCGAAAGCGGCCAAAACGCCCGCTGTTAGTGACCGGTCTGCCTACATGGCTGCTCGTTGCGAAGCGCATGCGTTTTCGGTGCGGCAGTCCATCGAGCAAATTCGAAATGGATACGTTTATGAGGAAGATTCAACGTTTGTAAAAAATATGCGGGGCCTGCGCCAAACCAAATACGCCACGCATTACAATGATTTTTTCAAAAACCACAGGCGCACAATGTTTCATAAGGAAATGATTCGGGAGTGTGCGATGTATAAAGATTTTCTCTTGTTTGGTGAGCAGAATGGCGAATAAAGTACGTAAAAATGGGAGCTGAATCGAACGCTGGAGGTGACTTTAACTGGATTGCTCCCGTGTACGATGCCCTCGCATTTACGGTATTCGGCCACAGACTACAACGGGCACAGGTCGTATTTCTGGATCGAATACCGGTCGGCGCGTCGGTATTAATCGTTGGTGGGGGAGCGGGTTGGCTATTGGAACAGGTGCTAACCCGTTGCCATCCAAAACGAATTGTGTACCTGGAAGCATCGTCTCAGATGGTGGTCCGTGCCAGTCGCCGGATGATCCATAAATCGATGTTAGGTTCGGTCGAGTTTCGCGTTGGTAACGAAAATGACTTGCTGCCCGGCGAGCAGTTCGACGTTATCATAACGGCTTTCGTTCTGGATGTTTTCAGCGAAACCGCCCTTCAAACCAGCTTTATTCCTAAACTTCTGGCTGTACTCAAGCCGACCGGGCTGTGGTTTATTACGGATTTTGTACAGACGAACAGCTGGTGGCAGAAAGCCATTTTG
>CAXVWN010000017.1:0-5725 GCA_964263725.1 Spirosoma sp. | reverse complement strand
GCAATATTTCTAAGCACAAACACTTCACCAGGTGATACGCCCATCAGCTCCTCGGCTGACACACGGCTATCTGAACAACCTATATAGAGGATATCCGGCGTTTGCCCTTTGGAGAGATCACTGAAGTAATTGGGTTCAACGCTCAGCTTCCTTTGCACCCAATGTTGATTGTTTTCGAAGATTTGATTAATATCCATTTTGGTTCCTTGGGGTTAATTTCTACTCTATTTAACAGCTATTAGCTAAACGAAGCTACTCTTTTTCTGTTTAAACGGGCTGAAGTTTGGAAAATCCAGCATGGCTGAGCGTATGAGAGCTCAGCTCAGCAGTAGCCCAGCTTTAAAACGTCCCGTGCGAGCAGACGAGTCGCGGGGAAATGCGGTTACAAAGCGAACAAAGAACGGTTATATACGATGTAATCGCTCCATGTTCTGCGTCTTAGAAATTGTACTTCTCTCCGTCAGGTAACTTGCTACCAAACACCTAAATTGTACTTTTATTAGAGATTCCTATAAGTAGAATTCGTAATCCAGAATTCCTAGTGCTATGTATATGTCAATCAATGTCGTGGCCTACATTTTACCATTGTTGGATTACTAAACCAAGTTGCTGATCGATTAAAGCAAATTCTTTGGCTCCCCAAGGTCGAAGGGTAACTTTATTAAGATTAGGATGAAGAAATTCAGGATGGGTAAAGGCTACCTTTTGATAAACCAGTTCGATATCATCAGTTACTAATCTAAATTCAGGATGATGTTCTTGAGCTAACTCTTCATTTTCAAAAAGATTAATCCGTAACCCATTTTTTCAATCACACAAAATGGATTTTCAGTGTCTAATTCATTATGCTCAATAGTAAACTCTAGGCAATCAACAAATAATATCAAAGCATCTTTAATATTTGTATAAAATACGTTTGGAACTAGTTTGGTGAACATCATAACGGCTAACGCTTGATTTGTTTTTTTTGAATTAAGATAGCTTGAATTGGGACAACATTTCAACTTCGATTGAATTTATGCTCCTTAGAAGAGCACAATTTAATTACCTGATCCCAGATTATGTTCTTTCTACATCTGTTATATAACTATATTTATATGTTAATGTATAGTAATAGAAATAAGTTAGAATTACCTAATCTTTTATACAGACATGGATTTTGATTAGTACAAAACAACTGCTTATGAAAATCATATTACATCTGCTGTTTTTGATTAATTGTTCCCTTTGCTTAGGACAAATTCGTAAAGGGATTTACACTATTCAACGAGAAAAGAATGCCTTCGGTAATGTAAGTATAATTAGTGGCTCTGTAGTTAATTTTGCTACCAATCAGCCGCTCAAAGTGGCCATTGTTAAGATCGATACGACATTAATTCAAACTGATACGTTAGGGCGTTTTCGCTATGAGCTACTGCCTGGAAAATATCGAGTACGGGCAGGATTTATTGGCTACTACCTGATTGATTTAGGTAAAGTGAGTTTACAAAAGGGGGAGCTAGTTAATATTTTATTTCTAGTTAAAGAGGATATTAGACCTTTAAGAGATTAAGGATCCAAAGTCGTATGTTACTGAATAGGTGAACGCTTGACTGAGGCTCGAACAACTGCAATCTATTATAGACCACTATGTCATGAAATGGGCGTTTTCGAAACGAAGAAAACTCAACACTCTACCACTTTATCAATCGTGTGACGATGGTCTTGGTAAACGGGGAAACAACGTCAAAATTTAGTTATACCCAGCTCTAAATTGCAAAGGGGTTTGCGCGGTCTTGGTCTTGAAAAGTTTGCTGAAAGATTGCGGATATTCGAACCCAAGTTCATAAGCAATTTCACTAGCCGAAAGAGTAGTGGTGGCCAATTTTTCCTTTGCCAGTTCGATAAGTCGCTCATGAATTAATTGCTGGGTCGTGCTGCCCGTAAGTTGCTTCAAACAGTCGCTCAGGTACTTGGGAGAGAAATGCAGCGATTCGGCCATAAATTGAGCTGTGGGTAGGCCTTTGGGTTGATCGGATAGAAAATAAGTGTCGAGTAACTTCTGGACCTTATCCAAAAGCTCGCTTCCAACTGCTTTTCGGGTGATAAATTGCCGGTTATAATAGCGATGGCAATACGTCAGCAGTAGCTCAATATTGGCAATCCATACTTCTTGGCTAAAAGAATCAATGGGCAACATTGATTCTTTTTCCAATTGCCGAAAAATGTGCTCCAGTTCATCTTGCTCTTCTTGGGAAAGAATTAATGCTTCATTGACGGCGTAGTCGAAGTAACCATATGATTTTATTTTACTGCCTAGTGGAAAATTCCGTAGGAAATCCGGGTGGATTGAGAGCTGCCAGCCAGTTCGGGCAAAAGTAAAATTCTGGTCAAGAACGCTCACTTGCCTAGGTGCGAAGCAGGCCATTACCCCTTCGTCGAAGTCGAAAATACGTTGCCCATATTGAATCCTGCAAGGGCATTCGGTCTTTAAGGTTACCTGGTAAAAATCCGTGATAAGCCGGGTACGCTGTTCAATCTTGATTGGAGGAAAATCCTCAAACTTGATCAAGCTGACTAGCGGATGCTTCGATTTGGGGAGCTGCAACAGTTGGTGAAGCTGCGAGATGGATTGTATATGGAGTGTTTCGGTGTTTTCCATACGTAACAGCCTACTTATGTTGTGCTAGTTTTTTACGATATGAGTTGGCGATAAACCGGGCGATCATTGCATTCGGCAATAAGGCCAACAGGCGGGATCCAAATCGGTTTCTGCTTCCCGATACATGAAAAGGCTTTTTAACCGCCAAAGCGTTCAATAACTCATCGGCAACTTCTTCAGGCATCTGAGCGGCTGCCGTATCATAACTAGAACTGAGTCCAACGCCTTTTTCGTTATTAATACCCGCAGATTCATTGAAATTTGTTTTTGTCAGCCCCGGCGCAAATAGCATTACCTGAACATTATACGGCTTACATTCTTCGGCCAGCGATTCCGTAAAGGAACGCACAAACACTTTACTGGCCGCATAGGTGGCCATATAGGGGATAGGCATAAAGGCAGCCATTGACGCAATATTGATGATCGTCCCGTGCTTGCGCGCCCGCATGGGTTGCAGGAAAAGATGGGTCATTGCCACCAAAGAAGTATTGTTTAGTTGCAATAAGTCTAGTTCCGATTGCAGCGATAGGTCAGTGAATTCACCTCCCGATCCAACGCCCGCATTGTTTACCAATATATCAATTTCCCAGTTCTGCTTCTGGGTTTCTTCGTAAATCTTGAAAACCGCTTCTTGCTTGCTTAGATCGACCGCGATAAAGGGAACATGGATTCCGTATTGATTTTGTAGATGCTGGCTAATTTGGGCCAATTTCTCGGCATTGCGGGCCACTAGCAGGAGGTTGTGTTTTTTTGGGGCCAGTTTTCTGACCAAGGCTTCACCGATACCACCGGATGCCCCTGTTACCAATGTGTATTTCATGATCTTTTTTGCATCCAGTTTAAGTTGCAAAGATCGATAGCCATGAGCCAACACTTAGTAATCAAAAGTCGGTTCATTGTAGTCAAAAGTCGGAAAAAACTGGTGCAAGTGTAGGGCGAGCCTTAAAACAAATAAGATTTACTGGGTAAAACGGGAGGTAGGGGCGGGCTATTAACCGGTAACGCCGACAGGATTTTTGGTGTCCCTGAGCCACTTAAGTCAAGAGCTCATCGCAACTTTCGACCATTTTGTGTTCATTTGTACTTTCCTCCAACCCTACTCATGAAACGGTTCACCTACCCCGCCTTACTCCTGACCGTTGGCCTGCTCAGCCTGACCGAAAAACCCGCCACTACCGACTGGCCCGAATACAACGGCGGGCCCGATCGCAACCATTTTTCGCCACTTACCCAGCTAAATCCTGGCAACGTGGCGGGCTTACAGGTCGCTTGGCAATATGCGTCGGGCGGAGTCGATACGCTCAAAAACAACACCCAGATTCAGTGCAATCCGCTCATTATCGATGGCGTGCTATACGGGGTTTCGGCGGGGTCGCAGGCCTTTGCTCTCAACGCGGCTACAGGCAAGCAGCTTTGGAAAACAGCCTTCACCGACGATACATTCGCCATGAATAGCCGGGGCGTTACCTACTGGACCGATGGGCGACAGGCCCGAATTTTCTTCGCCTACGGCTCGCTGCTCTACGCCCTCGACGCCAAAACTGGTAAACCGGTGACCAGTTTTGGCAAAGGCGGAAAAATCAACTTAAAAGAGGGACTCGCCCGCCCCGGCGCCGATGAGTACGTGGTGAGCAACACGCCGGGCGTGGTGTATAAAAATCTGCTCATCATGGGCCATCGGGTGTCGGAGATTGCCCCGGCCCTGCCCGGCGATGTGCGCGCCTACGACCTGCGCACGGGGCGGCTGGTCTGGACGTTCCACACCATTCCACACTCCGGCGAGTACGGGGCCGACACCTGGCCCAAAGACGGCCACCGCAACTTCGGGGGTGCCAATAACTGGATGGGCATGGCCATCGACCGGCAGCGCGGCATCGTGTACGTGCCCACCGGGACTTCGGCTTTCGATTTATACGGCAGTACCCGGCCCGGCCAGAACCTGTTCGCCAACAGTCTCATAGCCCTCGACGCGGCCACGGGTAAGCGACGCTGGCATTTTCAGACGGTCCACCACGACATCTGGGACCGCGATATTCCAGCTCCCCCCAATTTATTCACCGTCGTTCATGCCGGCAAAAAGGTGGATGCCGTTTCGGTTTTATCCAAACAAGGGTTCCTGTTTATCTTCGACCGACTCACGGGGAAGCCGCTATTTCCGATTGAGGAACGACCCATGCCCGCTTCCACCGTTCCAGGGGAAAAAGCCTGGCCTACTCAGCCGATTCCTATGAAACCCGCACCGTTTACCCGGCAATCGTTTCCGGAAAGCGATATTAATGACTTTGTCACCGACCGCGACACGGTGCTGGCCCAACTCCGGCGCTGGCAATCGGGTAAGCAGTTCTTTCCCCTGCCCCTGAGTCCTAACCGAACCGTATTTTTCCCCGGTACCGACGGGGGCGCGCAGTGGGGCGGGGCCGCGGTGGACGAAGCGGGCGTTATGTACGTTCCGGCCAAGCAAATTCCGGTCACCATGGCGCTGGTTCCGACCCCCGCCGGTTCGGTGGAAGCCCCAACCATTGAGCGCACCGGTAGCCAACTCTACCAAACCCACTGTGCCAACTGCCACGGTCAAAACCGCGAAGGCAGTCACGACGGAACCTATCCGGCCCTGATGGGCATTGCCCAAAAACGCAGCGAGACATCGGTGGCCCAAGTGTTGGCCAAAGGCCAGGGCATGATGCCTGCCTTTACCCACCTGAAGGACGCTGAGCGGAAGGCCATCGTGGATTTTTTGTTCGGCAAAACCACGTCCGTCGCCAGCCAGGCGGGCCTGAACACCGCCCCTTACCACCACACCGGGTTTACCCGCTGGTACGACCGGGCCGGCTACCCCGTGAGCCGCCCACCCTGGGGCACACTGACGGCGATTGACCTGAATTCGGGCGAACACCGTTGGCAAGTCCCGCTGGGCGAGTACCCTGAATTAGTGGCGAAGGGGATTCCGCCAACGGGCACCGACAACTATGGTGCCCCGGCCGTCACGGCGGGTGGGTTGCTCTTCATTGCCTCCTCGCGCGACGAGATGATTCGGGCCTTCGACCGAAAAACAGGTCGTGAACTCTGGCGGGCCAAACTGCCCGC
>CAXVWN010000016.1:0-14077 GCA_964263725.1 Spirosoma sp. | reverse complement strand
GGCCAGGAGTATGATGTGCTTAATCCAAGCACCAGCGCTCGTATCGGTTCGATCAACGGTACCGATTTTACGTTAGACTTCCTCAGCAATGGACAACGATTTGCACTGGTCTCTCGAAAGTGAATTTTCCAGACCTTTCTCAGACTGTTGGGTAATCCAGTGTGTTACTGATAGAACTAAATTGATTCACCTTAATTTATGTCATCTCAACGTATGAACCGGACTATCCAATTAACCCGTCTCGGCGGGTTGCTGGCCGGGATTTTTCTGGCATTAGCGATACCTATCCACGCCCAGATTAATCCCTACGCTGGTGACCCACTGTTTAGCTTACCGGTATTAGTACTCGACGCCAATAGTAAGAGCGATCCGACTACGGCTGGCTCCGGTACCAAAGCACCAGCCGGGGCCAACTTCACTTACGTGCCTACGCCCGCCTTGAAGCGGCAGGCTCAGGCCGATTACCTGAACCGACTAAAAGGCAAAAATCCAACGGCGGCCCAGGTAGTCGCGACCGCCCTGAGCAAGGTTGATTATGGGCAGGTGTATCAGAGTCTGACTCAGGATAGTGGTTTACGCCAGAACGACGCGGCCGACGCACTTTCGAGCCTGGTAATTCTGGGGTGGATGATCGTTAACGATGTGCAGGACGGTCAGGCAATCACGGTGCCGATGGCGCGAGGTGTGCGGGCGCAGTTCGGGCCACGTCTCGCTACCAACGCCCGGCTGACTGCGCCCGGCATCCCGGCACAATTGGGCGAGGAGATGAAACTGCAATTTGTCATCATTCACAGTGGCTGGCAATCGGCGATGAAAGAAGGAACATTGCCCCCCTACCGCCAGGGAATTGCCAACCTGTTTACCAAACAATATGACCTGAACCTGACGGAGCTAAAGCTCACCGATCAGGGCTTTGTTCCGCCCCGCCAGCCCGTTCGTTTGAGTACTCAACCAACTACTGAGTCTTCTGCCCCAGGGCTGGAAGGCTGGTTCTTTCGAGCCGTTAGCGGCTATCCGGCTGCGGTGTCTTTTGAGCCTGTAGTCTTGTTCAAAAATGGGGACTATTATGAAGTCGGCGAGCAACCTCTGGAAGGGCTTAACATTCCCCAAGCCAAACAAGCTCGACCAGCCGCTTGGGGTAAGTGGCAAAAAAAAGGAACGAGCTACTCACTGACTGATTCTAAAAACCGGTCCACTGACTACCGGATAGGGTCAGGTAACTGGTTTCCGGCCTATTCTTACACGAAGGGAACACTGCTAAAGAAAGGCTATGAGCGAGTGAGTGGCGGAGATTATGGCGGGGGCACTAGTGCCTTGAGTATCACCAAAATTTATTTTTTAGATGCCACACACTTCAGCGAGGGGCTGAATGCGGGGATTGCATCGCCCAATGCAGCTGGCTGGAAGAAGCGTACTGCTTCTGGCACGTATAAGCTGGCTGGTAATATGCTGGAGCTGACTTACGAAGACGGCAAAGTCGTGCGAAAGTCCTTCGCTTTAGGAGCTACGGGTTCCCCGCCGAAGCCAACGGCCACTATGATTTTTATTGGGGGTGATGCTTATACGGATATAAACTAGATTTTAGCCCACGTCAGGAAGTTCGTGTGGCCTGGCTTTCCCGACTTAGGGCTTAATAACTATCCGTTTCAGGGATAATCAAGTGTTGCCGAATCAGGCGGCACCTTCGCTCGGGCACATGCCCTCCCTGCTCGGAATAGATGAAAAAGTAGCATCCACTGAGTTTATGGCGGTACACTTGACAGTCGTGATAGGGATAGTAAGCCAGGGCGATTGGCGAGTCGGGCGACCAGTAATTAAAAACGGATGGATACTCGGTATAGCCATGCTGGGCTATACTCGTTGGGTTCGCCGTGGTGCCAATGAACTCAAGTTGCTCGACAAATTCATTCGATAACGGGCTCCAGGTCCAGTAATGACTAAAACGAGATTCACTGGTCTGGTTATTCTCCTTAGATTCCGCTAGCAAGTACAGCAAATCAGTTGTCGAAAGTTGCCTCATTGAAGGTTAAATCCGGGTTTGAACGAACGAATGTTGGACGTTGTAAATATAGCCTGTCTGTGGCTCCGGACGCAACAAGGTTAGGCCAATTTGACCACGTTGCCGACCACTCACTAGCTGCTGGATATTAAAAGGCGTTGATAACATAACTCAAGAGCCACGCGATCAACACCTTTTAAACTAATAGGAAATTATCTACTCTTCAGTCCTTTTGCCGAAGTCCTCGGCCACCTTCTTCGTGGCGGTCAGTCCAGCTAAGCAACTACTGAGACAAACGAGCAACTAGTCTTCGTGTTCGGAGTTTGATTCGCTACCACTCCGGCTACTGCTGTGGCCCGAATGTCCATGTCCACCTTTGTGGTCATTTTCAACTGAGCCTGTGGCATCGTGCTCATCCTCGGTGCTTTGTTTAGTTTTATGCTTGCCCCGTGCGGTTTTGCCTTGGGCTTCGTCGGGCAAGTTTGTGTTTAACTCGTATTTTTTTGTCTCGTCGGCGGTATCGCGGACAGTTGGTTGAGTGGCTCCTTTGCTCATACTATTTATCGATTAAGTAAGTGGGTGAACAACCCTGGCTACCCTCCGATTGTTTACGGGAAATCGGGTAGCTTTTTTTGTAGTTGAAATTCCCGAAACCTATAAAGATGCCTTGGCGCCATTAGGCTCTTTATGCGGCAACCGATCAACTCACAAATTTGTAGTAGATTCTTCAATAGAGCATACGGAAACCATTTCTGTTAGCTATACCCTCAACCATACCGGCTATTATAAAAATACAACTCAGTAAGAGTTCCTATGGGGCGGGGAGTGGCTACTGGCTTACTTTTGACCAAATAGCTGAGGGTTAATTACATATCTA
Organism: Spirosoma sp.; assembly: GCA_964263725.1. Lineage (GTDB taxonomy): Bacteria > Bacteroidota > Bacteroidia > Cytophagales > Spirosomataceae > Spirosoma. The sequence goes on along the minus strand of CAXVWN010000016.1, from coordinate 11,201 downwards.
TTGAGCTAACGATGCCTTTTGTAAAGATTATTACGACTATCAACTGGGTACTCATTGGCCTCTATGGCGCTTGGGTACTTTATGCTTTTATCGTTCAGAACAAGCATTCTGAAATGAATATGGAGGGCTTATTTATTGGGCTATGCTTTTTTATACTGCTGCTTTTGGTTGGCCTAAACCTGATGCCCTATTGGGTTACCAAAATCGCTGTCCTGTTTCTAGTCGGTTTACTTCTTTGGTGGTACTACAGTCGTTAGAAAGGAGATGGCAACGTTTGTATACACGGTGGCTTATATCGGTTGATGGTGGGCTGGCTAAATCGTATTCTGAACGGTAGGTAAAAGAGTATATCTTTGGGTTAAGAGCGAAGTGCATAGCGGACTCACTTTCTGTTCACTTTTACCAACACTTTCTCCTTCCTGCCCGGTCCCCACAAAGCCCGACCAGGAAAGACGTCCGTATGGATTCCGTCACGTAGCACCTGTTTGCCGTTTATAAATACATGCTGCACGCCAACGGCGTATTGAAAGGGTTTCTCGAACGTAGCTTTATCACCAATCGTAGCCGGATCGAAAATGACCACATCGGCGAAATAGCCAGCCTTGAGCCAGCCACGATCCTTGAGTTTGTGGTTGGAAGCGGGCAAACTGGTCAGCCGGCGAACCGCTTCGTTCAGCGAGATAAGCTTTTCTTCCCGCACGTATCGGCCCAGCACTCTGGCGAAGTTACCAAAGGTGCGCGGGTGCGTGGTGCCGTTTAGGGTATCTGCTTCCGTTATCGAAGCGGCATCCGATCCAAAGCTGACCCAGGGTTGCTGAATTTCCCGGCGGACGTTCTCTTCCGACATCAGGAAATAGATGGTCCCAACCCGGGCTTTATCCTGCACAATCAGGTCCATTGCGGTTTCAAGCGGATCTTTTCCTCGCAGAGTGGCTACCTGCCCCAGCGTTTTACCTTCGTATTTCTTGAGCGAATCCTGTTCAAAGCCCGCTAGCACAATGTTATCCATGGAACCTGCCAGAGCAAATAAATTTTCCCACTCCTGGGTCTGATGATGCACTTCCTGGGCAATTTTCCGACGTTCCTCCGGATTCTGCAATCGTTTCCAGCCTGCCAGAAAACCCCCGTTGAAGACATAGGGCGGCAAACAGCTGGTCAATCCTGTACCTCCGGCCGTGTAGGTGTACATATTGGCCGTTACGTCTTGGCCTTGTTGCCTGGCCTGGTTAATCATCGCAATGGCTTTGTCTATTTTAGGCCAGTTGCGTACGCCACTGGCCTTGAAGTGATAGAGTTCGACGGGTAGTTTGGCTTCCTTGCCAATTCGGATAAGCTCCTGGATACCCTCTTCCAGCCGGTCACCTTCACTGCGCATATGGACAATGTAGCGGCCTTTGTAGCGGGCGGCCTCCCGGCAGAGGGCAATCAATTCGTCCGTATCAGCAAACGTATTGGGAGGATAAATCAGCATGGTCGTTACGCCCAGCGCACCGCCTTCCATCGCTTCACGAACTAATGCCTGCATCTGAGCTAACTGAGAGAGGGTAGGTTTTACATCGTCTTCTCCCAGTACATTCATGCGGATTTCGCCCGCCCCTACGTAGGAGGCAATGTTTGGGGTAATGCCTTTGCGCTCCAGTTTGGTCATAAATTCGGCCAGCGTCGTCCAGGTGCAGGTATCCGCCCCAGGACCAAACGTGGTTAGGTTGCGGTTGATTTTTTGGCGCATGGCCTGCGTCTTCACCGGTCCCCACGATAACTCTCCGAAAATTTCGGTCGTCACGCCCTGCTTCAAATCGCTCATTGAGTGGCTGTCTTTAAGCAGATACGCGCCTGTATGCGACAACACATTGATGAACCCCGGCGCAACAGCCATGCCGGTAGCGTCAATGATGGTAGTCGCTTTAGCATTCGTCAACTTACCTACGGCCACCACCCGGTCAGCTCGGATAGCCACATCACCCGGGTAGGGTTTCTGGCCCGAGCCATCATAGATCAGGCCATTGCGGATCAGGATGTCATAGGGTGCGGACGGTGGTGATTTTACCTGACCCAAACCAGTGAATGAGTGGATCAGGCATAAGGAAGCGAGGAAGAGGATTTTCATCAGACAGTGAAAGATGAGCTAAGCATTCAAAAGGTAAGGATAATGTCTTTATGGATAACGTTTCAGTCATGGAATCACGACTAATCTGCAAAGTCCATGCTCTTGGGATCTTCCTCAACCGCCCGTCCAACTGGCTAAATACCATTTATGTTCGTAGATGTGTATATTCGTTCGCCGATTGGCCTAGTAATGGACCTCTGAAAGGAAGTCGGCTAGAGTTCACCTAAACGGTCTATCGGATCACTCTTAACGACTGTCACTATGAATTTAATTACTGAAGCGGACACCCTTGATTTAGAGGAAGAACCCGATGATCCGTATATACACACCGTTTCGACAGAGGAGTTTGTTGACACGGTGGAACGGGCTAGTCAAGAGGAGGCCGATTGACTGGTGACTCCAGACGGAGGCTATGGTCAACATAATTTAGGACGGGTCAATGCTGAAAATCAGCTTTTACCTAGACATATAGTGGCTTAGCGCATAAATCTGCCCGTTTATAGAGAGAATCCCTTCAGGGTTCGTCAAATAAGGGGTTCGTATATCTTATACCACCTGTTGGGAATTGGTTGATTCTGAGCAAACTAAAAACCATTTTTAGCCTACGAATCAAGACACCCATAAACCATGGAACGGCAACCACCAAAGGGTTTTTATGATAAAGTGAAGGTATTGGACTCCAACTACGCTCAAACAGGGGAGTCGGGTTTCGAGGCTAGAGCCAGAGATCAACGGGCCATGGGCGGTCAACTGACACCTATGGCTAAAAAAAGTAGCGGAATTTTTGGCGGCAAGCGAAGTAAAATCAAAGGCCTGATCGAAAAATATAATGCAACGGACAATCTAAAGGCGAAGAAAAAACACTTACTGGAAATTAGACAACTACAAGTCGATTGGCTGAAAAAAGCCGGCAAAAAGGCTAGCAAAGCAAAAGGGGATGATGTTAGCAGGCACAACAGTAAACTGACGGAAATTGCTGTACTAGGAAATGATATTTTAATGGAAGCCCAGTGGCTCGACGATGGAGGCCGGCCACGAATTGATGAAGAAAGAAAGGAAGCAAGGGCAGAAGTTAAAGAAGAAAAGATAGAAATGAGAGTAGCTGAGTCTGCCTCGCCATTGAGTATAGCGGTTGACACGCCAACCTATCAAGATACAATCATAGACTATTTGGGGAAGCACGGTTATAGAAATGCAGGGCAATACCACACAAAGAACTATGGCGATTACAATCCGCATGTAGGCTGGAAAGCCCACATTGGTGCAACGCTGGAATCATCGTTTACTATTTTAGATAAAGTATTGCCTATTGTAGACAAATATAAATTCTCTCACAAGGTTGACTCAAAGCCCGAAGTTTTCAATAAGACAAATAAATTTATTACAATATATCCGCCCGAAAACGAAGAGCTGTGGGCACCTCTGATTGAGGAAATTGAAGCGGTACTTGGCCACGATGCCATTCTGGTGCCGGGTGAATTAGCCGTTGGCCAGTATGGTCATGTGGGTATGCGTCACGGCCAGTTAACAGCTTTAACGATTGGCAAACTAGATGCCCAGGAAATTGAGTTCCACAAAGTGCGAACGGAAGAAAATGGAAATGTCATCTATCAACTGGACAATCCTGCCCAATACGATCCTAGAATTAAAGATGGTATTATGACGACCGAAACGGCAGACCTGACCTCTGCGATGTATGTTAGAGATGCTGCCCAAAAGGGTAAATTTTGCCCGGCGATGATCTACAAAGGAAAAGTATATCCAGATCCCCGAGCGACGCCCAATCCGTTCGGTTTTGCTTTACCCAAGGGTATATAACCCCACCATTAGCCCAAACGTGCCGTGATCTATATACCTGCGAACAGGTATTGATGGACTCTTGGGCATCTGTAGCGGTAGTTAACACAAAGCCAACTTTTATGAGCAATCTTACCCATTACGTTGCAGGAGGCCCCGTCCCGTTGTGCCTACTTTAGTAACTGGAGCCTTTCCTGTTCTTCTTAGTCAGTGAAGCCTGAATGACAACCCAAGCTTTTTTCTTGAGTTGCTGGTGTAATGCCTTGTCTTTGGGGACAAAGGTTGTACTGCGATCACTGGTCTTGGAATCCCAGTAGTTACTATCTGAGGTGTCAGGTATTGCTGTGTAAGTCGGTTCGCTCATGGTTGGACGGACGTTCTGCGCATGTGCTTAGAGCGTATAGATAGTGAACGAGAAAAGGTAAATATTATTTAAATATAGTGACTTTACGCACCCATTCTTTTTTGCCGTCGCTAATAAGCGTTGCGAGTTGGATTACTGGAATTTCAAATTTGTATAAATGATTCCTTATGGGTGAAGGCTAACAGGGTGGTACTACTTCTTGGCGGCTATATGTCCACTGACTCGTAAAACCGATGCTTTTAAGTCATCCATCGAAACCGGCTTGACCAAATGATCTGCAGCGCCTAGGTTCATGTAAGCCTGATGCTGTTCTTGGTCTATATCAGCCGAAAGCATGATTAGGCAAGCCTGTACGCAACTGGGATGGAGCAGCATCGTGCTAAGCCACTGGGCCTCCTCGCCACGAGGAATAACACCGTCCATGACTAACGCGACGGGATTAGATTTGCCAAGGGCTGCAGCTGAAATAAAGGCGTGGACCGACGTAAACCAGTGGAGGTCTAAATGAGTGGCCCAGGCACCGAAGCCATGTTGCCAGAATAAAAAATCGTCTTCATCTTCATCCAGTAAGGCGACCCAGTCTTTTGTACTTTCCATAGCATAGTAGTATAGCCTTCTCTCAGGCCTCTAATCCATGAATAAGCCGTATGGGCCCCAATTTGTTTATCTAAATCGATGGTAGGGCTATACGGCAAAATTACCTGTATTTACAATATACTTGCCATCGTAAACATCCCAGCTGTAAAGAGTTGTTGACTACATCAGCCAATGATCAATAATTCATCCCCTTTTGCTCTGCGTCGCGATGGCAGAGGACGCTAAGACAATATAGCTATACATGGCTAATTCTCTCTAATGCGCACGGGCCCAATCTATTAATTGAAGATGATCGCAACGGCGCACCGTGAAGACGATCAGTACCTGCTCATGCAGGTACTGGGCCAGCTTGATGTTAAGAATAAAATTCACTTTTTTAGCAACGGGCAGCAGATGCTGGACTATCTGGCCCTTACCCAGGAACAGCCTTTTCTAATTTTTTGTGATATGAATATGCCCCTGATGAATGGGCTGGAGCTGCGTCGGCATATTTACGCCAACCCTGAACTTAAGAAGAAAGCCATTCCGATTCAGTGGGGAAGCATCTTACCTGGCGCATCTATCTGAGCAGTCTTTTTAAGTACCTCTCTATTTTTTGTCGCACAACTCCGACCAAATCAGTCAGTGTCTGCTCACCATGTTGATTGTTTTCCATGGTCATGAATAGAAAGCAACCACTAGCTTGTTTTATCGTCTCCGTTTAAAATACCACCAAAAACCAATAGCCACCACCAGCCCCGCGATAGGCAAGAACTCCGCATTCTGGTAAGCGATCTGCTCGTTTGGGTGCAGGCACGCACTGATGAGTGTATTTGTCTTCATATTGATAAAGTGATAGCTAGATCAGGTAACCGGCCCAGGCTGAGCCTTGGGTAAAACCACTCCCCCGGCTTTTGGTGCTCTTCCTCCGGTTTAGTCATTCGGTACTTTCTTTCGGCCTGTCTGTACTGAAACATCAGGATGCACAGCAGAGTAATTACGTACAACATCATGCTCATAAGTCGTTGAGTGAGTGGATGAGCAGGCTAATGTGCGAGGATTTCGGGGGATTTCCAAGGGTGGGTTATTTAGTGGGGATTAGTAACAATACGTTCTCCCCCCAATGTGCCCTTTATCGCTGCCTTTCTGTGGATTTACTGTGGTCATTGTTTTTCGTGACCATCCTTCCCCAATTGGCTGTTTTATGTTCTGCCCGGAACCACCCTATACTCACCGACAAGCGTATGCGAAGATACCCACCAGTAATAACAGGATTCCTATAACGGCCAGCGTAGCCCTGGTTTTAAACCGGGCAAACCGTATATCCAACAATTTGAGATACCGATAGGCCGCTTTTAGCCCTTTCCGTTTATATACACCACTAGCCTCCACAGGAACGATTTGCCGGGCCTGGGAAAGATGTCCCGATTCGTAATCCGTATAAAAACTTTCTTTCCTCTCTCCGAACGAAAGCGCGTTCAACTGCTCCTGGTCTTCCTGCTGCTGAAGAAGCTGCGCGCTCACATTCCAGCTATAGCCACAACTTAAACAGCGCCTGTCCCGGTTATCAGTATTAAATAAGTCGGCCAACGCCTGATCTTCCTCTCCTTCTGAGAAACTGACAGCATTGCCAGCCTTCTCTTCGCCAAGATCGACCAGTTGATCCGACCCACATTTTGGGCAACTCATTACAGGGTTCATATCTATGTACCAGTCGTTTTTGTTACGTTGAATAACCGTGAAATAGGAGACAAGTATGTATCAGCGTACAGGCAATCCTACGTCTACTAACGGCTAATTCTGACAAATGGCTTTAGAAAGACAGCAATTAGTATTAAAAAGTAATGGTACCGCTGATCGTCCGACAGCCCACTCGTTTCCCGTTCTTGCTAGGCAATTGTGGGACAACGCAGTGGCCGAGAGCTTTTTTTAAGCATTCAAAAGTGAACTGGTAAACCATGTCAATTTTTAGACATGAGCTTCGGCCCGGTTGGCCACGTTCGAGTACATTGAGGGCTGACAGTCCGTCGGTGCGGTATAATCATCGACGGAAACATATAAGCTTGCAATATCAGCCCCCAGTTAACAAGAATCTTATTTTTACACCTCCCCGAGGGGGCTATCTAAGAAAAATTTCCGGTATACCATTGCAAGTCCAGTATAGGACAATCCACTCGTCTAATCTGGATCATTTGCCAAACACCCTTTAGTTCACCCCAGGCATGTCGGATGGGTCAATCAGTAAGAAACCCGGATTGATACAAGCCCCGTGCCAGCGCACCCCAACATGCAAATGAGGACCCGTTACCCGGCCCGTCTCACCGACCAGACCAATCGACTCGCCTTTGGTAACGGTCTGATTGGGCTTCACCGAAAAGCTCTTTAAATGAAAATACTCCGATATTAAGCCGTTGCCATGGTCAATATAGACCGCGTTGCCACTATAAAACTGATTGGCTGCCAGCAACACCCGACCATTACCAACGCTTAGGACGGGCTTGCCCACCTCAACGGGATAGTCCTGACCCGTATGCCGATCGCGGGGCTGACCATTTAATGTCCGGCAAGCCCCAAAGTTGCCTTCTCCTTTGGGCAGGTTATGGGCAGGCTTGCCAACGGGCAGGTCGAAGACCGCTGGTCGCTCCTTGGTTTGATAGCGAATGAGGGGATTGACTAGCGCGGCTTCTTTGGCAGCACGAGCTTGGTTTGGCGTCGATATCGTAACATATTCCTTCTTGGGGAAGTTAGTAAGGTCTTCCTGGATGCACTCTTTGGTCGCTACATGTAGCGTAGCCGTTTCTAGTTTTCCGCCCGTTGTGCGCCGAGAAATGGTATAGTTGCCTGGTTTCATATCCATATCCACGGGATAGTAGCAGGTGCCGTTAACGGGCGCCCAAGCTCGTTTTTCCAAACTACAGCGTAGGCAGTTGCCCGCCCAACGAGCTACCTGACCTTGGGCTACACTGACCGATTTAGCGGGTAGGGCTGAAGGCGTTTTCTTAGTCTGGGCTTGAGCCATTGCCAAGCTGAGGTAAAAACCAATCAGCGTTATTAAGCGTACTAGTTTCATCGGTTGGTAGAGGGCATAAGGATGTAGTATTAGTAAACTCTCCAGACTAGGCAATGTTCTAAAGCCAGCTGGTTTGAGGTGGACAGCTTTGCCTGGATGTTAACTCTGTCGTTGGTCTTTAGTAAGCGTTCGGGCAACCCATCAAACGGGAAATGTTCTAGGTTCCTACTTCTAAAGTGACAAAATAAGGGGTATTAGGCGGTGACATACGATGTCACCGCCTAATTTTTAGGGCAATAAATTTTGTACTATTTTGAGATTATCGTTTAGGGAATTTCATGTTAATCGATTTTTTCGAGAATTAGTCTCTAAAAATAGGGGAGTAAAATCGGGTAAATGTAGGCTTACTTAACTCTCAACCGTAAGCCCGTTTTGTTGACTCTATGCCAATCCGAAGAAAGCCATTCAGTACCGATACCATCATTGCTATTGCGGCCACCGTGACAAGTATTTGTGCACTAATCGTGGCCGTTTATCAGACCAAGTTAGGTCGCGAACAACAGCTTAATTCGGTCTGGCCTTATCTAATTACCTACGAGTCTATCGATGAACATCAGCGGTCTAGCCTGATGGTGGCCAACTATGGAATTGGGCCTGCTATCATCGATAGTGTTCGAATAGTTTATAAAGGCAAAGCCTACCATCTGCCCACTCAAGTAGTTAGCGAGCTCTCCAAGCAACTAAACCGGGGCGAGTATGGTATGCCTTGGAGTCATACAGGCTTAGGCAAAGGGTTTGTTATTCCTCAAGGCCAAGTTTTCACTTGGATTACCGTGAATGATTCTAGTGATAATGCGATTTTTAGACAGGCAGTGCCTCAGATAAAAAGCTATATTTATTACCGCTCGATTTATGGCGAACGTTGGCATTCTGTGCTCAATGATGGAAGCGAGATGGTGATAACCGATTGATCTAAATTAACGTAACTGCAGGGGCTGTTGCAAAAGTCGGGACTGGTTTAAAAGTCTCTTTTAAGTCCCGTATTCTGAGGCAAAATTTAACGGAACGAGGCCCATTTATGGAGTGCAACACGCACCTTCCCGAGTTCGGCAACAGCCACATAGTTGATATTACAAACTCGTCTGGCAAACGTGCAAATTGTAGGCTATCTACTTAGTTGCATTTTAGCTGGATTGACGGGTTTAAGTGATGAGTTTTACGACCCGCCGTTGCATCTTCTGCGGCTGTGCTACGAAACACTAAAAAACCAACCTTTTGTGCAAGGCGAATTAGGAATCCCAGGCCAATAACCGAAGGGCTAATAAAGGAGACCCAGTGCTTATTGATGTGAGGATTCAGGCGTCTATTTCTCAGAAATATGCAGTAAGTATATCATAAAAAAGCCTCCCGACATTAACGACGGGAGGCTTCTCAATAAAGTACCAGAGAGCTTAGCCAACGGTTTGGCAACGCTACCTAGACCATACTATTTAATGCTGAAACCCAGGTCGGTTACCAGATAGTCATACGACTTGGTCTCGATCTGAGAACCGTTAAAGTCATTGAACTCTTTCCGTTCTGTCACATAACCATCTGCGTTTAACCGGTAAGTGTAAGAGGTGCCAATGAGAACCTGGTTGGTTGGCGTAAGCGTCTGGGTAACGCTCTTTACCAAGTGCTTACTTGGCTTGCCAAAACGCAGTAGATAAGGATCTGGAATGGGCTGACCTTCGGTTGACTGGTAGGGGGTAGGAAGGTGAATCCAACTGGACATCAGCGGCTTCAAATCGGTTATATAGCTTGAGATTTGATTGGGAGCCGCTTGATTGTAGGTGAACGCCAGTTCAGATATAGCGACCCCGTCTTGCTGAACACCCGCTTTTGTAACCGGTGCATAAGTGGTTGCCTTGATAAGATCTCCATCTGTATTGTAGCTATAGTCAGTCCTATTCATCTTATGAGACTGCTCCGCGCAGGTTTTTAATTGACCTTGCTCGTTGTAGGTTATGGCCCAAACTTTGGCGTCCCAGTCACTACCATATTGATTAAGTGTAGTCCGGTGTATGTCCTGATCCAGTTCATAGCAGAGGTCGGGGTTACCCTTATGGAGCCAATAGGTGTCTGACAGAATCATCTGGTCGCCCTGGTACGTAATCGCACTGATTCTGGTAGGATAGGCACTATAATCATATTCCCGGCGGAAATTCTTGTTGCCCCGTACATCGGCCCCATACATGACGCGCTTGATTCGGCCTTCACTGTCGTAGGTTAGGTTAGCCTCTCCGTTCTTGATGAGCGTGTATTTTTTGGGCAGGTTTGGACTGATAACGTCGTTTACCGCTTGTGAAGCGCCAGCCACTGGCTGATCAGGCGTGACTAGCTTGTCTTCGTTGCAGGCAACTAAACTAAGGGATAAAACTAAACTGAGGCCGCTTACGGCTTTTTTACATACTGTGTTCATTACTGTACTGTTGTGTGTTGTTTAAGATGATTTATAAGTTGGTAGAAGCGCGCTGGTCAAGACTTGATCGGGCGCTGTTGCCTACCGTGATGCAAAAGTGGCCTGACAGGGTGCTGATAATCAAAAAAATCACCATGAGTGCTGGTGATTCGGGCATTGAATTGTCGGAAATTGACTATGAGTTGTTGAGCAGGTAACACAGTTCAACACCTATTCCAGGACCGCTGAGGTGACTTTTTGGAACCGACGGAAGGTATACTCGTAGAGCGTCCGTTCGTCGAAAATGATGTTGCAATTGCCCTGCATACCAATCCTGACGCGGTTTTGCAGCCGTTGGTAATCGGTTAGTTGTACCTGAACATTAAACAATCCTTTCTCATCGGGCGTGAGCGAAATCTGACTCACTTTGCCTTGTACAGATCCCCATTCGTAAACCGGATAAGCCGCCAATTTTAAAACGACCTGCTGCCCAACTTTCATCTGCCCAATTTGTGAGGAGTTTACCTGTGTATACGCGTAAAGCGGGGCTTGCTTATAAATAAGTTTGAGCACCATGGCACCGGGAACGGCTTCTTTCTCGCCATTGAATACGAACGATACTTTACCGGCCCGTTCGGCTTTCAGAATCAAGTGGTTATTATCGGTTATGGCAAACGGCCCAAATCGTCCTTCAATTCGTTTATGAACGGCTTCCAGCGAACTGCTTAGTAAAGCGCCCTCACCCCGAAAATCGGTATCTTTTTTGGTTGACTGTTTTTCCAGACTTAGCCTCTCCAGCCGCTTCGTTTCGATTTGCTGATGCAACGCCTGTTCTTCCTGCCGAAAATTCTGCGTACCCGTTTGGCAGGCGGATTTTGCCCGCAGCAGGTTGGTTTCGTACCCGCTT
>CAXVWN010000015.1:0-9739 GCA_964263725.1 Spirosoma sp. | reverse complement strand
ACAACAGCACAGGCAACGGTAAACATGCATAAATCTCGATCTGCTTCTCTTCACGAACTGCTTTTTTCAACGGGCACTCAGCGATTTTGGCTAATGCAGTTGGGCTACCTGACGGTGAGTTGTGTATTCCTGTTCCTATTTCTTTTGTTACCAGACAACAAAAGCTGGCTAAATACGACCATCCACAGTTTTTATCAGCAGCGACAGAATTTAGGTAAACGAACCGACATTGACAGTCGAAAGCAGGCGGGTTACGGTGCGGCTTATACTTACACGAATCTAATTCGGCAGCACTGTAAACCAACGGATTACTTCCTGATTCCACCGCAACGCTATCTCATCAGGAAGGCTTATAAACAGGGAGCTACTACCGGCTACGCATGGATTTACCCCAGCGTTCTGTATTATCACCTTGGAAAATCTGTTCATTTTCTTGAAATGACCAATCCAGATTCGCTGATACGCCGGGCTACGTATACGTTTTGGGCACCGAAAAACCAGTTAACCTTACTGCCAATTACCGATCAGAATCGTGCGCTCGTTTTAGCTGAATTCAGGAAATATGACCCTTATTTTTTCGCGTATACCCCTCAGCAAGCCAGGGCTTACCACAAGACATTCAAGCCATGAGCTTATCCCTTTGTTACGTTATCCTCGCTCAATTCCTGATTGGATTTGGCCTCATTACTCGCCTGCGAACGGTAACGAATCCCTTTAGTTTGCTGGGACTTTCTATGCTGGCAGGAATGGGGCTTAGTTCAGTGTTGCCGATTGTGTTAGAGTTTGCTCACCTACCTATCACGCCTACACCCATGTTTGTCGGATTGGGTATGATGGCCGGCCTATCACTCCTTTTACTGCACGGTCAGATAAGTTATTTACGTAATTTATATTCCGGGAGTTGGCGTTCCGTTCGCCTGTGCGAATTGCCTTTTCTAGGCTTCTGGGGATATTTACTAGTCATCAGCGCCTGGAAATGTACGTGGTTTCCGAACCTGACGTTCGACACCATCGTTGGCCCCGACCTGGTTGCGTTGTTTGCCGTCAGCGAGAAAACGCTGTCATCGTCGGTTTTTATGGAACATTTGTCGGCTGTATCTGTTTTCAGCAACCAGCCATTTTACGCGCCGTTTACCGCCATGCAGCAGATCATTTATCGTCTGGCCGGGGAGTTTGACGCTACCAATTTGGCAGTTTTTGGTAAGGAGTGGCTTACGGTTCTGGTTGTCGCTTTTGGCCTGTTTTTATACAGCGATTTACGCGAACGGATTCATCCTCTTTTAGCCGGTATAGTATTAACTATTTTGGCCTGCACGCCGGAACTCTTCGCTTACACGTTTCTGGTGCAAACCGATTGGGCCAACGCGGCCTTCTTTGCATCGGGGGTTATTTTACTTCAGCACTATCTCAATTCAGATCGGCGGGGGCCATTGATAGGAAGTGCTTTGCTGTTGGCTATTGCTTGCTGGACACGTACGGAAACTATTTTTTTTGTACCGATTGGCTCCTTACTGGTATTGGAGAAAACCGTTCGATCTTCCCCGAAAAAGGCAATCGTTCTCTCATTTACCCTATTTCTGGCTTGCCTGATACCGGTTATCTTCTGGAATTATATTTTCTTGAGAGGCTATATAGCCCTGCCGCCAACGGCCACCTTGGGCACGGCTCATGGCGTAACCGGTGACTACTTAAGCAAACTGATGTCAGTTTATGGCGGGATGAATAAGCAGGTGATTTTCAGAGATGGCCACTGGAATTATGCGGTACCGATCTTCTTGACCCTGACAATACTGAATAATCTCATTTTTCGTAACAAACGTGGAGTAGCAATATTAGTCTGGATTGCCGGTATTTATATTCTATTTGGCCTTATTATTCTGCATGTAGACGGAGCGAATATTCCATATACGTTCCGGCGGGGCTTTTTCAAGCTCCTTTTTCTGATGTATTTCTATCTCGGCACCACAAGTTTGTTTCGCTGGCTATCGGACTGGCTTTATCGGTGGGAAGGGTGAACCCAAGAGGTGAGGTCAGGTTTGAGAACCTGACCTATGCAGTCGAGTGTTGGGTTTAAGAACCCGACACCACGTTTTAAAAATCATCAACACTCATTCAAACTCAATCAGGAATTCGGTCCAGCCAGTTTCGTTGGTTTTGAGCGAGAACGGAAACTGGTGGTTAAGTAGCACCTCACGCGTGAGCGTTAGTCCAATACCCTGGCCGTTGGCTTTGGTGCTATAGAAAGGATTGAAGAGATTGACAGCCAAGTCGTTGGCGATGGGCTCGCCATTATCTCGAATAAGAATGTAATGAGCCTTACTAGTTACCTCAACGCGTTGCCCCGGTTCACAGGCTTCAATAGCATTTTTTATAATATTGACCAGCACCTGCTCCATCTGCTCAACATCCACCACCCGAACGTTCGATTCATAGTCGGAGCCAGCCAGCAAAACACCCCGAATGTCGGCCTGCGTCTGCATGAGTCGAACCACGTTTTGGACAACGATACTCATGTCGACAGACCGTTTTTGAGGTTGGGGCAACCGCACGACATCGGCAAACCGGCGCATGAAGCGGTTCAACCGGTCGTTGCGTTCAATGGCTACCTGAACCGCATGTTTCACATCGGGCTCGCTCACATAATTTTTGGTGATATCCAGAATCGAATTAACAGCCCCGATGGAGTTATTCACTTCATGCGCCATCATCCGAATAACTTTACTATACGCTTTTTTCTCACTGGCCAGAATTTCGGGAGTTAGTTCTTCGATTATCAGAAATGACCGCCTGAATCCTCGATCCATAAAATTAGCCCGCAGTACTTTGTACGTCTCAATGCCGTTTGGCTTCATAATCCGCGACTCGCCATCGGCCAGATCGGCCACTTGAGCGAGCAGGGAATAGCCAAGTTCCGGCAATCTTTTCGCCACTATTTCGTCGACTTGCATACCCAGCAGTTGGCACGCCCTCGGGTTTACGGATGCGATCCGTTCATCGAAATCAAAGATCAGAATGGCAATTGGGGCTGCATCAATGAGTTTGTTCAGAAAAAATTGTTGCTCAACCTGACGCGTGCGCTCCTGCCGGAGTTGATCAATCATCAGGTTATAAACGGTTATCAATTCGTCAATTTCCTGATTGCCCGTCGGCACAAATTTTACGGTAAAATCTTTGTCTTTAATGGCTTCGACACCCGACGCAATGAATTCCGAGGGTTGCCTGAATGCCCGATAAAGCTGAACTGCTATATATCCAGAAATTAGAATGAGGATTTCTGACGCAATAAACAGCACTTTCTGATCGCGTAACTCCCACGCAATCAGGATTATCAACGCGAGGTGAACGACTGAAATGTAGATTAGATAGCGCGTGCGCAGGGGTAGGTTCATTCCTCGGTTGTGTAGGGAATGCCAAATTTCTCCAATCGACGGTAGAGTGCAAAACGGGTGATGCCCAATGCCCGCGCGACTTTGGCTACTCGATTCTGGTGAAATACCATGGCTCGCTGTATCATTTGGTATTCCATTTCCTCCAGCGTCATGGTGCCGACGTCGGGCAAAGTACGCGAGGCCGATACTGCTGCGCCGGATCTTTGGGTGAGATTTCGCTCAAAATCGTCGGCCTGAATCTCATCCCCCATTGACAGGAGAACGGTTCGCTCCACGCCATTTTTGAGTTGCCGGATATTGCCGGGCAGCGGCAGGTTTTTTAACCACGTCAGCGCCGACGGATTCACCCGAAGATCGGGACGGCCGTAGATGGTTTTCAGGTTGTTGACGAAATAAGTAACGAGCAAAGGAATGTCGCCGGGGCGTTCGCGCAGGGCGGGCAATCGGACGGTAATCAGGTTTATACGGTAAAATAAATCCTCACGAAACTGGCCTTTACTAACCATCTCCTCCAGATTTCGATTCGTGGCGCAGATAACCCGCACGTCCGCTGTTCGGGACTTGCTACTACCCAACGGTTCAAACGTTCGGTCCTGCAAAACACGCAGTAATTTAACCTGACTGCCGGGGTCGAGATCACCAATTTCGTCCAGAAAAATAGAGCCTTTATCGGCCAGTTCAAACCGACCCACGCGGTCGGCTTTGGCATCGGTGAAGGCGCCCCGCACATGGCCAAACAGCTCACTTTCAAATAACGATGATGAAATTCCACCCAGGTTGACTTTCACGAATGGCTGGCGCTGGCGTCGGCTATTTTGGTGAACGGCTTCGGCAATAAGTTCTTTGCCCGTACCACTTTCGCCCGTAATAAGCACCGGCGCATCGGTTGGAGCCACCCGCCCGATGGTTGTCAGAATATCCAGCAGATTTGGATCTTCCCCTACAATATTGTCGAACCGAAACTGCTGATCGAGTTTTCGTCGGTTAGGCGAAGCCGGTATTATTTGCGACAGATTCAAGGCTGTGCGCACCGATTGCACAAGATAATCGTTCTGCCAGGGCTTGGTAATGAAGTCTTTAGCACCCGCTTTCATACCCTCCACGGCGAGGTCGATACTACCCCAACCTGTAATCAGAATAACCGGCACATTGGGCAGCCGCTCCCGAATCCGACGCAGCAACCGCAGGCCATCGTCGCCGGAGGTATCGACCGAGAAATTCATATCGAGCAGAATCAGTTCAGGCGCTTCTTCGGCCAGTATCTCGAACGTATCGAATGGGCCATCGGCCACGCGCACAGTGAATCCTTCTTTCCTGAACAGGAGCGAAAGCGAGGTTTGAATGGCGATATCGTCGTCGATGATCAGGAGCATGGGAAGAAGATTAATGGAAAATGAACAATGTAAAATGAATCGCGCGGGCGATCCCGAAGGGCTGATGCTGCTGCATTAGCTACTTTGTCCATTGGCTATCCTCCAGTTTATATTATCCATTCCTTTTACTCCTCATGCAAGGCCGTAGCGGGTTGAATCATGGCCGCTTGCCGACTTGGGAATAAGGCGCAGAGCGTAACGATACCGTAGATGACAACGACCGAAATAGCAATTGCTGTCAGGTAAATTCCCGCCTGCAAATCAAATACATTTAGTAGTGGAAACTGAATGGCAAACAACAAACCGAGCAGCATGGCAAACGTGGCCAGCACCCAGATTTCGCCTATGAACTGCGTAGTAATACCTCGTCCGGTGGCACCCAACGCCCGACGTAAACCAATTTCTCCGCGACGTTTGGCAATGCTCAAGTTCAGAACGCCAAACAGCCCCAAGCCTACGTTGATCAACAAAAAGCTGCATACAATTAAGAAAATGATTACCGGAATCAACGTGATATTATGCTGCGTTTTCCGGGCGTCAGATAAGTACTTGACGTCAACGCCCCAGCCTTTCACCGTAGCCGTAATATCGTGTACCAGTTTGGCCTCAAAAACAGCGTCTGTGCCGGGCTTCACTTTAATCAACATTGTTTTGTTCCAACTGTCATTCGCTTTCAATAATTCGAACATAGTTGGTTTGTTTTTCATAAACTCCGCCTTGTCCTTATAATAATCCACGACTCCCGCAACAACCCAAATGGCTTTTCCATCGTCATCAGTAAGGATTTTACCGATTGGATTTTCATTCTCAAAAAGTGCTTCCTGCGCCTTCCGATTTATAACCGCCGGTCTGTATTTACTTACGCTATCTGCATTCCTATACCACTTTCCTGCTACCGTAGGCATATCGAGTGTTTTAGCAAAATTTTCATCCGCAATAATAAAATTCATCCCGGTTTTACTATTCTTATATTTTACACCACGACCATTATTATTGCTGGAAAAGGGGAAACAATCGCCCATGCGGGAAACTGATTCAACGTCTGAATACCCTTTTATCCGTTGAAATACTGTTTGCGCTTTTTCTGCTACGGCAACCGTATCCTGATTGTTACTCAGATTAACTGCCCATACATTTTCATAAGTAAAACCTAACGGTTCAATATAATTTTTGATGTTATATACCATGAGCGATGTAAGCCCGAATAACACCATAAAGGAAGCCCAAATCTCTACCAACATGAGCGAATGAGTTTTCTTTTTGTTCCAGATTAATTTAAACAGATGGGTGATCATGATTAAAGAGTGAAAGAGTGAATGAGCGAAAGAATGAATGAGTGAATGGGCAGTCTGGCATTCCACTAAATGAGCTTTCGTGCGCAAACCGCTCATTCACTCTTTCACTCTTTACGCCTTGAGCGCTTCGACAATATTAAGTTTCGACATACGAAGGGCGGGTAGTACCCCCGACAGAAGACCAAAAATCAGGCAAGTCAACATACTGACCATGAATACGTTAAAGTTTATTGTCAGATCGGCGTAGGCTATCCATCCACTCGTATTAATGAGTTGAATAATGATGAATGTAAGCGCCAGGGCAATGGAACCACCGATGAATGTAATGAAGATATTTTCGACAATGAACTGCCACATAAGTGTTTTTATGGGTGCGCCGAAGGCTTTTCGGATGCCTATTTCCGACGCTCTTTCCATAATTCGACTTACGTTCACATTAACCAGATTAATAGCCGGAAGGCCCATCAACATGAATATAATAAATCCGATGACGCCGTAAAAAATAGTCTTCAGCCCAGGTCCTCCCCGTAAAATCGTTCCAACAAAATGATCCAGATAGGGATCACTTCTGACTTCCAATAGAGCATACTTAAATCCATCCTGAACACCAGGTAGCGGCATTCGATTTATGTGGCTTTGAAACTCGTCCTGAACAGCCGTTAAATCGTCTTCATTTTTGGCCAATACTATCGCCACAAAACTTCCACGAATTCCTGTGCTCTGGTAGTTACTTTTAGGAGCCGTGTACGGAAAATAAACATCAGCATACGTGTAAAATCTCGTAATTGGACTTCCCTTTACCACACCAATTACCTTGTAATTAATATTTTCTATATCAATAGTTTTCCCGATTACAGATTCGGCATCTCCACCGAAATATTGTTTTTTGAAGCCGTCAGTAATTACGGCGACATAGTCACTGTTGGCAATATTTTGTTCGTTATAGGGCTTGCCTTCCAGAAATTCGAATTCCGTTACTTGCCAAAAATCAGCATCTGTAAAAGAAATATCGAGTTTAATTTTCTGGGAGCCGACATAAGCGTTTGAACTATTGAAATAAGAAAAAATAGTTACCCGTTCCGGTGTTTTAAGTGATTTGGCATAATCCGTCAGGAATTTGAAACTCATAGGACCTGACTGGGTAGAACTCCGACTGGAATCGGACATGACCATTTGATCGATGTAAAGCGACCGATCCCGTTTGGTTTCGGGATAATGACTTCCAAGCAGGTGATCGAGAAAAGACGTTAGTACCATAAGCACCGTCAGCGTAAGGCTGATACCAAAGAGCGTAATGAAGGTGTAGAACGGGTGCCGAAGCAACACCTTCCAGGCAATTTTTATGTAGTTCAGTAGCATAATCAATTTTGAGTGATAGAGTGAATGAATGATTGAATAGCGTTTGCGTCAGCAATTCAATCATTCATTCACTCAATAATTCTATCATTTATAATACCTGACTGCCATCAAAAAGCCGCACCAATCGGTGGGTACGTTTGGCCATTTGTTCGTCGTGCGTAACCATCACAATGGTAGCGCCACTGTCGTTGAGCTGTTGCAGGATATTCATGATTTCGTTTCCCATTGCGCTGTCGAGGTTGCCCGTTGGCTCATCGGCCAGAATAATATCGGGGTTTCCGACAATGGCGCGGGCAATGGCGACACGCTGTTTTTGCCCGCCCGACAATTGTTTCGGAAAGTGCTTCATACGGTTACTCAGGCCAACTTTTGCCAAGGCTACTTTGGCATACTCCTGGCGGGGTTTGCCATTTTGCAACCGATAGAGTAAGGGAATCTCTACGTTATCGAGCACCGTCAAGTCGTTGATCAAGTGAAAACTCTGAAAAATGAACCCTATTTTCTGGTTCCGTAGTCTGGCGAGTTCCTTGTCGCGGTACTGCGTTACAGCCTGCCCGTCGAGTTGCACGGTTCCTTTTGAGGGTTCGTCGAGCAAGCCCATTACGTTTAACAGCGTACTTTTCCCACAACCGGAAGGTCCCATAATGGAGACAAATTCGCCTTTTTTAATATCCAGACTGATGTTGTTCAACGCCAGCGTTTCGATGGTGCTGGTTCGATAGACTTTTTCGATGTTTTGGAGAGAGATCATTGGTTGTGAGTTAAAATGGATAGAACGCGGATCGTTATGATTTTTATGATGAATCATGATTGATCTTAACAATCTTAATAATCAGCGATCTACCAAAATTTTCTGGTTTGTTTCAAAATCATACAATGTCAATAGACGAAGCGTGTAAAACGCCTGCCAATAGTCGCGCAAGGCAAGAATTGCATCCCGTCGGGCACGATCTTTCTCCTGCGTGGCAATACCTAAATCGGTAACACTCAGGTCACTCAGCTTAAACCGATCCTGGGCAATCTGGTAGCGATTCTGCCCAATCTGGTCGGCCTTAGCAGTAAGCGTCACCTGCTGATTTAACATTTGCAGTAGCGTCACCTGTGTAAAAATCTCCTGCTCAAACGTTAGTTTATCCTGCTCTACGGTTTGCTGGGCCAATTCCCGGTTCGCCTTCGCTGTTTCGACAATTGCCTGCGCCCGACCCCAGGTCATAATAGGCAATGTAAATTGAAGCGAGACGTATTCGCGATTTTGCGGGCGGATATACACATCAACAAGGTTTGGCCCCTGATTCGACAGCCCGTAGCCTGCCGTTAGTGTCGCATTCAGACCGTTGTTTTTACGAGCTTTTTCCAAATCCCGTCCGGCCTCCAATAGCCGTCGCCGGAATCCAATGGCCGCCGACCGATTGGCCACGGCTTCATCGAGTGCGCGCTTCACGTCGATTGTCAAGTCGGGAATCTGGTTAGGAATGGCCAGCTCAAGCGGTAGCAATCGGCCAGTTCCATTCTGGCCGCTGGCATCATCGCGTGAACCAATAAATGATTTCAGTCTTAGCGATGCGACAACCGCCGTTTGCCGCGCCGATGCCAAGTCTTTTTCGGCATTCAACACGCTCAATTGCAGTTGCAAAAGGTCGTTCTGAGAAATCTTACCCATATCCAGCTTATGCAGGGCAATTCGGTATAGCGTATCGTTGTTCGCGCGGTTGGTTTCAGCAATTTGTAGGTTTACCTGCGCCACCAGCAGATCGAAATATAAGTTGGTCGCCGTTAGCGAAACCTGTTCGAGCGATTCGATAAGTTGCTGATTTCCTTCGGCATACAACAGCGGTTGAATTTTTCGATCCCACCGCATTGGATTGAACTGAAACAGCGGCTGAGATAGTCCAATTCCGAACGGAATGCCATTATAAAGGGTGCTATTCTGGATAAAATTATCGAATCGCTGAAGTTGTTTCTGGATAAAAATAGTGCCGCCCGTTGGGGCAATCGTCTGGCTCAACGACAAATTTAAAATTGAGTTATTATACGATACCGGTTCAAAGCGGATGTTGCCATCGGGTTGCGTCACCTGAACATACGAACGGGTGAAATTGGGCAATGATCCGTCTAAACTAAGTTGTGGTTTAAATTGGGCTTGGAACGAACGGTAAGACCATACATTGGTGCGCTGTTGCGTATTGGCCCGTTTTGCCGCCACCGACTGTGCCTGCGCCAGTTGCAAAACCTCGTTTAAGGTGGTGGTTTGCGCCTGCGCCGATAGCTGACGGCCAATGAGCAACAGGCAAAACACGAATGGATAAAAGCAGTTCATAGCGTC
>CAXVWN010000014.1:0-25479 GCA_964263725.1 Spirosoma sp. | reverse complement strand
GGCTGCCACTTGCGGAGTCGCCAGCACGACTTACACGGCTTCGGCCAGTTGTGAAATTAGTCTGGCCCTGGCTATTCTGGACCCCGGTACGTGCGTGCCCCTAAATAACGGTTATACAGTCACAGGGACTATTAGCCTGACGAATGCCATAGCGGGCATTGCTACCGTGACCGATGGTACAACCAGCCTACTGGTCCCTATAACGGTGGGTCAGACAACGGCCACTTATTCACTAACAGGCTTAACGAGTGGTACGGGAAGCCATACGGTTACGACTACCTATGAAGGTATAATCGTGAGCGCAACCTATACCTCACCAACTTCCTGCACCCAACCGGCTGGTACATTGCTCAGTTTGAGTAAACTGGTCGATAAGTCCAAAGCCCAGCGGGGAGACGTACTGAAGTATACCCTGATATTGACTAACACGGGTTCCACAGTTGCTACCAATGTTGTTGTGCGGGATTCATCGACTACCGGCCTGACTTATGTTATCGGATCGGCTAGCGCACCTGCCGGAACAACCTTTACCTCTGGAGTACCCCTCAGCTACTGGAACGTTGCTTCTTTAAGTGCAGGCCAAAGTCTAAGTCTGACTTTCCAGGCCATCGCCGATAGCTCAGGAATTCTCTACAATAAGGCGACTATCCCCGGCGATACCGCCACGGTCTGTACCTCCGTTCCGGTTAAGGTTTGCACGGGCGATACCTACACCTTCCAATTGACAGCCGCCCCCGGTCGGAGCAGCTACAAATGGTTCAAGGATAATGTTGAGATCGTGGGTCAAACCACCAACGTGCTCAATATCACCGCGCCGGGTACCTACAGTCTGGCTGTCGATAATGTGTCTGGTAGTTGTCCTGATTTTAGCTGCTGTCCCTTCATTGTGGAGGAAGACACCCTGCCTAGCTTCCAGGCCACAGCCATTCCTGTTTCGTGTCTGGGCAGTACAGCTCAGGCCAATGGGCAGATTGTGTTGAGTCAATTCCGGCCTACGTATACATATCAGTACTCGGCGGGAGCAACCTTCAACGAAGCAGCCTCTTTATCAGGTCTGGCTAAAGTAATTCCAGCGGGTGGGGTAATTACCAACACGTTGACCAATCCCGTGGTAGCGGGTTCCTATACGATTCGAGTCTACAATGGTTCGGGTTGCTATACCGATGTAACGGTGCTGTTGATACCCACGATCTGTGGTTGCCCGGCGGATGTATGTGTTCCATTTGTGCTTACTCAAACCAAACGTGCTCAACGAATTGGGGACGTCCGGTAAGTCTGGCATACTTTATACCAAGTCTCGTGAATCCTGGTGGATGGCTGTGAATGAGTATAAACCAATTAACGTAATCTGTTAATCCATATGTATTAAAGCGGTGCCTGTATAAACGGGCACCGCTTTTTCGTTTGTTTGACCCTGTCAAATTAATGGAGAGCTATGTATCTGGCCGATTTCGTTTCCAGAAGCTGTCGGCTATAGTAACAAGGTCACCTACTATGACCCCAGACTATCCAGCGGTTAATTGTCGATAATGGATGAGTAGCCATACCGGTACATTTGTCGAGTTGGTCAGCTCCCGATAGAGGTATCTATCACTGATCGCCATGCTCAGGAGAATAGGTATTATGATGAAATGGGGGAAGTTTTAATCTTACTGGGGTGTAGTTCAGCGAAAGTTAAAACGGCCCAGAACCAATTGGATAGCAAACCGAATTGCATTGCGATGATAAACAACTACTCAAACGTATCGGCGAGTATTTCGATAAGGAACTGGCAAAAGGTAATTTCCAGAAAGAGTTTGGCCAATTAGATTTTGACTAAGGCTTGCTCCCGCTTTCCGGCTGGGGCCGAACAGACTATACGAAAATTTAAACTTGAGTGTACTAATCCAGTTGTTGGTTGAGATGGGCTTTTTCCTGACTTTGGCGGTCTTCAAGAGCTAGCCGTATTTGACTATAATGAATCTTTAGTTGGTAAATTTCCTGTAGCTGTTGAGTGGCTAATTGGGTGCGCTCACTCGGACTGACTTCGTTTAAAAACAGGCAACTACGTTCGTACGTATGTTTACTAGCCAACCTATAACTAGTTTTTGTCTCAAGCGCCAGGTTCGCATTCCACTCTTTGAGGTGCTGGTTTACCTGGATAATATGTTTAATTGTTTGTTTTCTACTGGTCATCGCTTATATAAGTATTAGGCCACTTGTTGAGAGATAAAGGACTAGATATTACTGGTAAGCTGGCTTGAGGACTGATGCCAGAATTGGTACAATTCATAGCCTGCCCGCTTATATTGCTTCAGCAATAGCTCAAACTGTTGAAGCGATAGCAAATCACCAGAAAGAGTTGCAAGATCAGTTTGTCGATTTTGCCAGAAGACATACTCCCGATCTGATAGATGCTTACTTAGATAAGCATCTATATCCCTATTACTGGCTAAATCTCTACAGTCTCCTGTTTGATGGCGATACGTTTTTATAAGCAGAATAATGTTTTCTAAGGCCTCTAACTCGTTTATATGTAACATGAAACGTGCGTTTGTTAAAAGCCCTTTATCCAAAAAACAGAAGACGGGAAAGCGGCTCGGAGGGAATTGACTAGCCTATATAAAAGTAAATCAGGCAAAAGCGTTTGTAAACCCCGTATAATATAGCAAGTAGTTAGTCAACGGTCCATTTTTCTTATCATAGGTAATAGCGCGTATTTAAATAGTACAAAAAGGTAAGTAGTACTGAGAGATGTATAGACTTACCTTTTTGTACTATCAAAACATATAACTTACTTTATATAAAGCAATTGTATGCAGAGGTAAAGCTAAAAATGAAGATTTATTTATTCTTAGTTTTATTTTATTTTTATCCTTATGCATGGATTATTTAAAGGTATATCAACTATTACCTGATTACCAACTCCACCGGGTCTAAAGTACTCCTACTTATTGAGTAGCTTTCCCCAAAATTGTTCCTTTCTTTATGGCCTTACTCCCGAAAAGTACACCGTATCCCTTTTTGACAGGGGGCGGGGAAATGGGCCATTTGACCCGTTCTTTTCTCTGGTCGCAAACACCATTGGGGAGCCCCGATGGCTGGCCACCGTGTTTACGAACTACACTGAGTATACTGCTCAACGCCAAGTTCCCTATGTTTCTGTTTTGGGGCCCCGACCTGCGTTGTTTTTATAATGACGCCTATCGTCCCAGCCTGGGCAATCAGGGCAAGCATTCCCAGGCATTAGGACAGCCTGGGCACCAGGCCTGGCCCGAAATATGGGCTACAGTTAAACCTTGGCTAGACCAGGTGATGGCCGGTGGAGAAGCCATCTGGGGCGAAGACCAGCTTATTCCTATTGATCGAAATGGGCAGTTGGAGGATGTATACTGGACATTTAGTCTGAGCCCTATTCATGACGAATCAGACCGTGTTGCGGGGGTATTATTAACCTGTACCGAAACGACCAGAGCCGTTCTGTCCCGGCAATCTCTGCTTCGTAGCGAAGCTCGTTTTCAGAATTTATTAATGCAGGCACCAGTGGCCATCGCTCTGTTTCGAGGCCCTAACTTCGTTATAGAACTGGCTAACCAGCGCGTGCTGGAGTATTGGGATCGCTCCCTGGAGCAGGTACTGGGTAAGCCCCTGTTCGAAGCCTTACCCGAAGCCAGTGGACAGGGTTATGAGGAACTGCTGAACCGGGTCCTGACCACTGGCGAACCGTTTGTAACCCGCGAATTATCGGTTGATCTGGTACGAGATGGTCAATTAGAGAAAACCTACATTGACTTTGTGTATGAGGCATATTATGAAGCCGATCAGACGATACAGGGCGTTATGGTGATGGCGAATGATATAACTCAGCAGGTAACGGCTCGTTTGCAAGTGGAGGAGCAGGTACAGCAACGGACCCAGGAGTTAGCCCGCGTTAACGACGATCTGCATCGGTCGAATGATAATCTGCAGCAGTTCGCTTATGTGGCTTCGCACGATTTGCAGGAACCCCTGCGTAAGGTGCAACAGTTCGGAAATTTGCTCAAAAACCAGTATGCCGACCAATTAGGAGATGGAAACGACTATTTAATTCGGATGTTGGCCGCTACCAGTCGCATGTCCATCCTGATTAAGGATTTACTGGCTTTTGCCCGGATTTCAACCCTACCCAGTACGATGATGGTATCCGTTTCTCTGACGAATGTTATCCAGACAGCCTTGGCTGATCTGGACTTGTCTATTCAGGAAACGGAGGCCGTAGTGAGTGTTGAATGGTTGCCTGTCGTTAAAGGTGATCGTTCTCAATTGGAGCAGTTATTTGTAAACTTAATAAGTAACGCGCTCAAATTTAGGCAGTTGGGCGTTAAGCCGCTCGTTAGCATTCGGGCTCAATCTGTTGAGGCTATTGATCTTCCCGTTGGTTTAAAACCGACTAGTCAGGCTAAAACCTACCATCGTATTGATGTGTCAGATAACGGGATTGGCTTTGAACAAAAGTATGTTGATCGCATCTTTTTAGTCTTTCAGCGACTTCATGGCAAGAATCAATATGCGGGTACGGGAATTGGATTAGCCATTTGCGAAAAAGTGGTGGCCAATCATGGTGGGGCCATTGCTGTTATGAGTCAACCCGGCCAGGGCACTGTGTTTAGTGTTTATTTGCCCGATTAACGGGTGTCAGGCAAGCATCTTTCGGGTAACGAAGAAGGTTAGTGAAAAGCTTCGTAAACTTAAATTGCGTTTAGTCTAATCAGTTCATATTGAGTTCTTTCTCCGCCCACAATAGCAACGCTGTCGGTTAAGTTACTCGCTACCTCAGCGCTTTATGCCATGTGTCTTTCCAATTCTTGTTGTCGACGACGATCCACTTCTGGTGGATATTTTGATCCACGCTTCCGCTCATAGCTTTCCCGAAGCCTGCTTTACTCAACTTTATAATGCCAGCGAAGCTATACACTATATTAAAGAGCTTGACGGCTATGGGCCAAAGCTAGTCTTGCTGGATATTGATTTAGCGGATATAGAAACCGGATTTGACTTTTTAGTTTTATTGCAAGCCCACCCGGAAGCTCGTTTATTACCGGTCGTCGTGCTGAGTTCCAGTCAATTGCCCGCAGATGTTATAACCACCTATTCTATGGGAGCTTCTTCTTTTACCAGCAAACCGTTTAGCTATCCAGAGTGGAAAATTTACTTAAGTCAGTTACGGCTTTATTGGTTTGACACCGTTACCACTCCCCGAATCTGGTTCCATAAAGAGGAGCCCTGGTATCTGCCCGAAAAAAAGCGGGGGTAGCTAGCTTGTACTTTATTATAAACAGAAACCCCTTGCAGAATCGGGGGTGTGTGAAACTACCTTTTTTGACCGCATCAAGATACCGCAAAACTCCTGTCAAACAGGTCTTTTAACAGGAAGTTTTGCGGTTAGTGTAGCTATACAATTTAAAATATACCTTAGAATTTAAGTGCGATCAGGGCAGGGGCAAAAGCCGCGAACGTGGTAAAGGCGGCTGCCTGATGATAAGGTCTAAATTCTGAATTTTGGGTAGCCTTCCTCGCCAGAATATTGGTTGCTATAAAACCCGTGAGGTGAATAATGGATAAGTACTTGTGGAGCTTAATGCCATTGCTCTTTTTTCGATCGGCCAGTAGTTTGGGCGGAGCCGTTAGGGAAAGTAGAGCGGTGGTGCCATAAGCGATGTTAGTGATCGTCAATGTCGTTTGTTGCGCGTTGTATAAGCGATTATAATCAGCACCCGTAGCCTTGTTTAATTTAGCCTCCAGAATACCCTGCAATACAAAACCAGCCAGTGTTACATAGCCTGTAACCTGGTGGGCTATCAGCATAAATTGCCGTACTTTAATTTCGTTCTCCCGCCCCTCAACTGTGAGAGGAGCCACATTCATGACCCGAAGCAGCCCATTGGGACCCCAGAAAATCCGTTGAGTAAAAAGCATTTTGTGGGGCAAAAGAGGTTGAATGTATGGCGCATCAAGTACCGCTAGCCGTTGATCGGCAAATGCAGTATCTATGGCGATGGCCGATGGTAACGGGATCAATGTTGTATCCTGAGCTTGAACCTGTAGACCAATACACAGAAGGAGAATGAGAAGTTTTGCCATGAGAGCGTAGTCGGTTTTTAGGCGATACGGAATAATTTCGTTCCCGGTTGCGTCCAAACATCATTTATTCACCGCTTTTCAAGCTATACTCGTGTCGACTAATTTGGTCGCCGGTCTCTATATGGGATTATCTCACTGGGATAAGCACTGATAGATAATGGATAGTGAGCGTTTATCTTTGCTGATGAGTCCAACAGTCGGCGGGAATGTAGGACTTAAAATGGCTCCTGCGCAAACGGGTATAACCCAAACCCACCGAACGGAAGTTATAGAACAATCCAGGCTAAATGCCTCCTCCATTGGGCGTCAAGGCAATTGTTTTACTAGTACTAAACAAGCTAAAATGAATAATTAAGCGCCTGTCAGTAAGGGTGGTGCGATAATAGTAAACTGAATAAATCAGATATGGAACAACTCAGTAAACCGCATCAGGCCGAGCGGGGACAGAAAACAACCCTGATTGGCATTGCCGTCAATATTGGCCTGGTATTGGTGAAAGGGACCGCCGGGTTGCTGGGCAACTCATATGCCCTGATTGCCGACGCAATGGAGTCGGCCACCGACATTGTAACATCAGTCTTTGTCTGGGTGGGTCTGCGCACGGCTGCCCGCGCCCCCGATCAAAATCATCCTTATGGTCATGGTAAAGCCGAACCAATGGCCGCTATCGTGGTAGCGCTGGCCTTGGTCGGGGCGGCAATTGTGATTGCCGTTCAAAGCATTGAAAATATTCAAATTCCCCATAAAATACCGGCTCCGTTTACATTGGTCGTGCTGGCTGGTGTTGTCATCGTTAAGGAAGTGCTGTTTCGTCGCATCGCTAAAGTAGGGGCTGAAGTCGAAAGTAGTGCCGTAAAAGCCGATGCCTGGCACCACCGAAGCGATGCAATCACCTCGCTAACAGCCTTCGTAGGCATTAGTATTGCCCTGATTGGCGGGCCGGGTTACGAAAGTGCCGATGACTGGGCTGCTCTTTTGGCGTCGGGCTTTATCGTTTACAATGCGTACCATATTTTTCGCCCTTCGTTCGGCGAAATTATGGATGAAACGCCCGCGGGCGATTGGCAGGGAGAATTAACAACCATCGCCCTGACAGTGCCTCAAGTTAAAGGCATTGACAAATATCGGGTGCGCAAAACCGGATTCGAGTACTTTATCGACTTACATGTGAAAGTGCCGGGCGAACTGTCCGTTAGCCAGGGACACGCTATTGCCCATGCCGTAAAAGCGGCCATTTTAAAAGCCAAACCGGCCGTTTATGATGTGCTAATTCACATCGAACCTAGTTGATAACTGAAGATCCTATTGATGCCGATTTTATTGCAAACGATATATTGATTCTTTAGCGATCCAGCTTTTTTGTAGCCTCGTAGCTCGTGGTCAGGCTGGGCCAGACGGATGGATGAAAATGACCATCCTGCTCGACTATAGAGTACTTGAGGCCCGCTTGTTTGGCGTGCTCAAAAAGTCGTTTGTAATTGATGCTCCCCTTCCCAACCTCCGTGTTCGCCGTAGAATCCTGCTTGTCCATATCCTTGACATGCCATAATGGAAAGCGACCAGGATATTTTTCTATGTATGTTACCGGGTCTACGTTCATGCGGGCAAACCAGTAGAGTTCCATCTCCATGACCATCAGCCTGGGGTCAATCTGTTTTAAAAACAGGTCGTAGGGCACCACGCCCGAAAAGGTCTCAAAATCATAGCCGTGATTATGATATCCAAATTGCACCCCATGCTGGCGGCATAATTCACCCAGTCGGGTGTATTCGTCCACGGCCCGCTTGGTGCTTTCCAGATCGGTGATTTTGTTGTACGGCACAATCATGTACTTGACCCCTACTTCGGCGGCCTGGGTGATCGAATCTTCGGCAGTTTCGCCCAGGTTAAAGTGACTGGCCAATAGGGTCATCCCCAAATCGTGGGCTATCCTGGTGAATTCGGTAGGCTTGAGGCCAAAATAAATGCCTTTGTCACCCTGATAGGATTCGAGTTGGGTAAAACCAATAGCCGATAGATGTTTGAGTGTATCAACGGGGTCCTGATTCATCAGTTCCCGTATGGTATACAGTTGAATACCAATGGGCTTGGTCGTAGCGGCCCAGGCAGGAACAACGGGCAACAAGGCGGCCATTGCTCCGGTGGCTATAAGAAAATCTCTACGGGAAATCATTCGGGTTGGAAAGGGAAAACAAGTCGGCTAAACAGATCGGTTAATCAACCTATTTTTAGGCAATATTCCTATTCTTTTAGTTGCACGGGTTGCTATTATCAGCCATATCAGGACGTAAATAGAGCCTATGGAATTACTGCCGTCGCGACCTATTCCGCTCATGGGAAATAGTCAAGGCCGTTACCCGATAAACAAGTTTCCCGGCTACTCCTGCTCCCGTTTAACTCGCCGACCAGCGTAGTAGGAGTGACCCTTATCGGCGGCATCCCGGTCGGCCTCGTTACCAACCAGAGCGAACGAAGAAACATCAGCGTCTGTCAAAACCTTTCCTTCATAATAAATTCGCCTGTTGTCTTTGGCATACCCGGATTCAAGGAGTTTGAAGGATGCCAGGTTTACATCTTTAATGGGTGTATTCTTAAAAAAAACGGTTTTTTTGTCTTGAGCGTAATCATCTGCCAATAAAACAAAAGAGGCTTTGTCAGCTTCGGTAATCAGCTTATCGCGGTAATAAATATGGGTACTGTCGACGGCATAATCAGTTTGATTTTGATCCCATTGTTTAAACGAAGCCGGGTCGGCGGCTTCCAGCGATTTATCCTGATAAAACGCATGAGCCTTATCGGTCGAATAGTACATACCAACGACTGTAAATGAAGTCGGGTTTGCCTGCTTGATGGCGTGTATGCCGGAGGGGAGCGCACTATCCAGATTTGTCCATGAATAATAAACCAGTTGGGCATCTTTTGAGAAATTCCGGCTTAACACCTCAAAAGAACTGCCCCTACTGCCGGGGATTGGCTTTAAATCAAAATAGCCTACCTCCTTATCTTTCCCAAATCTGTAGTCAAGTGGTTCGAAAGAGGCCACATCGTTCACTATAAAACCTTCTCCTTTGTAATAACAGCGAAACTTATCTTTGGCATATTCATCTTTAATAGCCTGGAATGAGCGGACATCGGCGGTAGGAACCTGGCGAATTTTGTTCTTTCTGGTCGTGTTGAAAAGCTGAAAGTCTATGTAGTTATCACAATAAAAAACAGTTGCGTGATCCTTGCCATAATGATCATCGAGTGCCTCAAAGCTGGCTCCTTGTGATCCCGTAATGGACACCCCCCGGTAATACGCCTGATTCTTGTCTTTGGCAAAAACGTCATTCAATTCTGTAAACGAAGCAACGTCAGCCTCGCTTATCCGGTCATTCTTATAATATACAGAGCCATTTCTGGTGTCGTAACCAGACTTTTTGCAGGATGACAAAATGCCCAATCCGAGAATATAGAGGAATATGCGTAGTACGTTCATTCGCGAAAGAAGAGAGAAAAACGCTTTTGTCTGGAAACAAAAAGCATCATAAAAGTAGTTGTGCCGCTACTCATCTGTAACTGATGATTGACCGCTGGGGACTCTGGCTTCTCAATTGGTGATTTTTCCCATATAACTAACGCAATGACCACGAACGGCTATAGCGGTCGGGTCGAAGTCAGAAAAAGAGTCCCCGTAAATAATCTATCTTGCCCAGGCGAACCCGATTCGTCTTGATTGGATTATAGAGCAAAGAGAATTAATAGCAGACCGAATGAAGTTTTCCTATAGAACACGAATTGTCCTTTTCGTACTGGCTCTGATCGTTATTAACGTACTCGCTTTCAGTATCACCTTGGTTGATAAAACCAGCTATAAAAATTCCCTTTATTATCGGTTTAGCCGCCAGCGGTTTGCCTGGATTGTAAGCGACCTACCCCCGCAATATGCTATCAAAGCAGGATGGGCAAAGGTCAATATCACGCCCAGCTTTAAAACGTCTATAGCGAATGGGCAGGAAAATCAGAACTGGACAGCTGTGCATGACTCAATTTATACGCGGGCTGTGGTACTGGATAATGGGACTACACTGGCCGCCATCATTACCATTGACTTAGTAATGATGCCGCCAACGGTGGTTCAGGAACTGCAAAAGCGGTTACCAGCCATTGGGTTTGCCTGGAAAAATGTCTATTTGGGCGCTACTCATTCACAGCATAGCCTGGGTGGTTGGGCAAATGATTACATGGGCAAAAAGCTGCTGGGAGACTACAATGATCGTCTGGTTGTTCAATTGGCGGAGGCCATTGTGAAAGCGGTGACCATTGCCAAAGAAAATAGCGCTACGGCGCAAGTTGGCTACAACCAGCTCAGTGACAATAATAAAGACACCCTGTCGGATGAAAGATTTCAATTTCTGAAACTCCGAAAAATCACCGGGGAATCAGCCCTTATTTGCTCCTCCGAAGTTCCCCCAATTAACAGTAGCACAGCAACACTCTCGTCATTAAGTCGCGACTACGCTGGTATTCTGACGGATAAACTTGAGCGACAAGCCGGAAGCTTTGTCCTCTTTATGGCGGGGTCGGTACCGGTGCCTACAGCCAAAATACAAGCGGGAGAGACTGCGGACGAGGCAATCAAACGTGTCGATAGTCTGGTGGCTCATGTTACACCCCTGGTAGCCCGTCAGCCGCTCCATACAGACAGCGTACTGGTGGCCCAGACAACGCCCTTGATTCAGAATGATCCACAGGTTCGAATTAGCAAAAGCTGGCGACTAAAACCCTGGCTAACTAAGTCATTATATGGCGATTATCCGGCCGAATTGAAGGCTATACGCATTGGCAAAACGGTTTTTGTCGGTAATCCCGGCGCTTTTTCCACCGGTCTGGTAGCAAACCTGTTAACCAAGCCTGTCGCCACGCGTAATGATCTGATTATAACCAGTTTTAACGGTGGCGATATTGGCCAGATCGTACCAGATGCTTACTATTATTCGGCCCAAAGTCCGTACACTATTGGCGACATGAATCGATTCGGCCCCCACACCGGAGCATTCGTTGACGATATGATACAGAACTTGGTGAGCAGTCTCAAATAACTCAATTACTCATCAACCGGGCCGCTTTTTTTTAGTGAGTTAGAAGGTTGCTTTTTGGTACTTTTTCGGCCTGTTACTGCAATGAAGATAACCTGGACATTCTATCCAAAAGGCCAGTCAAGCATCACGCTGGTCGTTGTGTATGTGCCCAAACTGGATGCGCTTTCCCACCTGGGCTATCTCGATGTGGATACCAATACGGCCTATGTGAACTGGGCTCATTTCCGTATCTTCAACACGGGTGATCAAGTCTCAAAGAAGGCACTTTTCGGTTCGCTAACCCGCGTTCATAAATTCGATCCACTTACGTTATCCTGAAATTTGGTTGCGCTCAGATTTGTGGCATCTACTACTATAACATAACCAAAAGTTAACCGCCAATTAATACGGTTATACAGCCTGGGGGAGCGATAGTGCCACCATGAGCCGTTGAGTCACCGATACGAGCGGCTGGTTTTCCGCCAATCATGACGGTCATCGAGCCTAAAATAATGCTGTCTGGCGGACCGACGCAGGTGCACATGTCACCCATACAGGCGGCTGGCTGTCCACCAATAAGTACCGTTGGCACACCGGGCGGCATAACCGGGCCACCCACGTGCGGAATTGGGGGTAGACCCGGTGTTACCATCGGGCAAATGTGCATGTCACCCATGCGAGCGGCTGGCTGTCCCATAAAATTTAGTTGGTTTAGCCCCAGATGCGGCCCCGTTTAGGCGCTTGAGGAGACACTTCTTCTTTCTCTTTATAAATCGTTTCGCGGTTTTTCTCCACGTAATTCAGTTCGCTCAATTTGCTGTACAATACAATCAGTTTGTCTGTCAGGCTATAAATTGCCGTAATCATTGGCTGACAGTCAGCGTGGAGATATTCTTCTTCGAGCAGACTTTGCAGCGACGTTTCTATGTCGGCAGGGCTAATGTTGCACCAGTTCTTGAAGTAGTTGAACATGATGTCGCGTTCCTGATCCGGGGTACTTTTGATGGCAAGTTTCAGCGTACGCGCTAACCGAACGCCCAACTCGACCATAAATAGGGGAGACTCATCCTGCCCCCGCAGATCGTAAGCATCCAGGTGGTCGCTCATGACCCGAACAGTCGCTTCGGCTAAGTTACCGATACTTGACGCCAGCAAGTTTGCTTGCCCCGACCGGGCGTTGGTCCGCACTCGTCCTACAACAGTTGTGGCAGAATCGGCAATTTTACCCAGATTTTTGACAATATTCTGGTGATGTTGCCGAAAAGCAGGCCACACCCCAACCGATCGGCAGGGGGGCAGGTAATCGTCATCTAACGTAAACTGTCCGCCTGCTAATAACAACTTGCCTATGGGCAGGTGGAAACCAGCCGCCATCGTTGGGGCCAGCATCGACGCTGTCAATACGCTGAGGTGGCAGGTAGGCTGGGTATAGGGGTAGCGCAGGGGTACTTCTTCGGGGTCGGGCTGGCCCCAGGGTTGTAACTCAAAAGGGTTGATATCCAACACCACATAACCCGTTGTGTTTCCCACTCGTTGCCACTGCTCAAGAATGCTGGCCAGTGGAAGTTTTAGGGGTAAACTGCGCGCTGCATCGAAGTCGATCCGTGAACCTCCGGGCGTAATGGCCCGGCATATGGACAAGGTAATGTCACTTCCGTCGCAGGTCAGTAATCGCGGACTTGCCTGCCCTGGCAACGATGGTAAAAGGCCATAGTTATAGGTATTCAGGAGTAGCCCCGTTGCATCACGGACTGCATCACGTAAGGCATTGTCGTTCGCAATCAGATGCGAACGAGATATTTTCATCCCGTCGGCCCAGTTCACAGGCCAGTGTTTCAGTTCAGGCAGCATAGGTACTAAAATAAGGGTTAATTACTGAAACTTCGTGCAATAATTGTGTCATCGGGCTTGAGGCCGTTACGCAGCAGCGACAGCGAGGGATCGTAGTACGTTTTTATCCAGCCGCCCCACGATTCGCGGTAGAAAATCCAGCCCAGCAGCGTGCCTTCACTATTCGCTTCGTGGTACAAAATCGGGTGTTCAGGATCTTCTTCGTTGTTGTGCGAATAGATCATAAATTGGAATAGCTCATCCAGCGTCCGGTCGGCGGGCAGCGTCACGGTGAAGCGATTTGAGACGGGCTCGTCGGGCCGTTTGGTAACCATGAAGTTAAGCCTCAGGGTATTGTCTAACTCAACTAGGGGCACAGGCCGCGAAACGGGATAAAACCACTTGTGGTAAATGCGGGGCGGAATGGCCAGCCAGGTTTCATAGGCGTACAGACTCAACAGGGGTAAAAAAAACGGTAGCAGACCTGTTACCAGCGTGGGCATCGACTTATCGGATTTGTGCATTCCCTGAAAGAGTCCGGTAAAGGCGCCAGCGATCAAAAATAGGATAACTCCGGCCAGCAACAGCTCAGACCAGAACCCGCCTGTAAGCTGGAATGGGATTAGCTTTCGGGAGATCAATACGTGTATTATACCCAGAATCAACGCCATGCCTTCGAGCCAGTAAAAGGCTGTTACGAGCGATTCGGAACGGGCGAAAATGGTCCCCAATCCGGCAGCAATAGCTATGGCACCCAGGCCGTACATAAGCATCTTTTTGGTGAAGACTTCCCTGGCCGAATGCCGTACAACTAATCCGATCAGGCAAAAAATAGCCAAAACGATATAGAGAACAATGGTGAGTATAACGTCTGTTTTCATTTTGTAAAGTGAGTTTTACTACTTGATATGTTAATGGATAATGTACAATGGATAATGAATAGTAAGAATCTACTATTTCTTAAAGGGCTGTTGTTCATTATTCATTAATCATTGTACATTATCCATTAATTTAGGTGAATCAGGTTAACGTACAGGTCATGCCCAACCGCCCGGCGGTGGCACTTGCCGATAGGCTGAAGACATCGTTGACGGCGTCGGCCAATATCTCCATGCGCCAGTCGGCATCGACAGGAAATAAGTATCCGGCCAATAATCGAACCTGCCGCAGGCCGACGCCCCCCGGCAGAAAATCCTGCAATTGACTGTCGGTTAGCGGGCCGATTTTCAATTGAATTAAACCTCCATCGTCTATTATTGACGGTTGAGGCAACACCCAATCCAGCCCGAGTCGACCTGCGCCCAATTGGGCGGGTTGCCAGTCTGTAGGCTGACTAGCCGGTTTGTTTGCCGAAATTACCTGCCTGCCATACTGGATCTGTACGGGAGCCTGCAAAAATCGCCCAATGTAATAGGCCGTCTGCTCCCAGTTGCCGACGATCTGATAGGCCTGCGTAATCAACAGAAACAGCGTTAGTTTTTGCTGATTAGTTAGCGAATACGCTTCCGTATCGGGGGCAACAAGCTTCAGTAATTCGGCTACCAGGAGGTCGTCATCGCCAGCCAGGGTTCGGGTTTCAAAACGGGCAATGGCGGCTCGCTGGTGGTTGAACTCGTTATCGAATGGCAAAAAGAAATGCCGCGACTCCTTTTCCTGTTTTTCTTCCTGCTGCCGTATTTCGGCCCATTCGTCTTCGCCCTGCGTTCGTTTTTTAGCCCGATGAAACAATCGTTCAGGCAACGTATCGTAGAAACCATCACGTGGAATTTCGATTTGCCAGCGCGTGTCAAATCGATCGTCCGACCGGTCTTTAATTTCCCGAATATCACGTTCGAAATTGTAAACCGACGTTCGTTCTGGACTGATAACTAACTCCTCTTTGGTGAGCAGGCCACTATCCAGCAACTCATTGACTACGTTCTCAAACCGTAGCCGCCGGGTGGCGCCCTCATTCAGGAGTGATTCTATGTCAGCCGTTCCTAGCATAAAATGGATTATTTTTTGAGCATTACCCGGTAAGGCATTGCCGCAAATGACTGTTGTTCAATAAGATGCTGAAGCCGGTGGCAATACTCATCCCACTGGTCTGCCGGGACAGATTTGGCCGAATTAGGCGTTAATATAATGTCGATCGAACGAATTAGTCCCTGACTTTGCATGGCTCCCGTCGAAAGCCCCTTGCTAACGCTGACGCCACTCAATTTGTCGCCCAGTTCGGCAAAGCAAACCGCTTTGATATCTTCGACCGTTACAACCCGCCCCCGGGTAAGCAAAGCTTGCCGGAAAACGGGTAGGTTCTCGTCGGGCCTGAGTCGTTGTTTGCCACCCGTCGACGTGGTTAATAAAATGGACTCATCGTCCGAAAAAACGATCTGGCTTCGGTCCTTGGTGAGCTTGGTGCCAAACGGAATTTTGTTGGCCAAATCACCTTTGGTACTCCAGAACTTTACTGTCAGCTTGCCGGTTTTCTCGGTCGTTTTTACCGTCAGGTACGTGTTTTGCGGATTGCCTTCGCCGATGGTCGTGTTGATTTTTTCGAGCCTCTTTCTTATTTCTTCGATCTCACTTTCCAATTCACTCCGGCCCAAACTCATAAACATGGCACTTTCGTCGCGCAGAAGCGTAATCAGGTACGACACAATATCGTAGCCGTCCCGTTCGTCGAATCGGGTAATGCCCCCTTGCCGTAACACATACTGATTCTGACCGTCGCGGGTAATTTGCTGCGCTTCGTTGATTTTCGTTCCGGCTGTGGTTTCAATGTCAACCATTTCCATAAACGATTCCAGCGGCTCAATCCGAACCGGAAACACGTTGAACAGCGGCCGGATATCATGCGTATCGACGCACAGTTTTCGATTTACGACCGGAAATGCGTTGACGTCAATCTGAGTGCGGTAGACAGCCTCCTCGGGTAAGCTGGCGGAAAATTCCAGTTTTAGCCAGACTAATTCGGTTGAAAAAAACTTGGCTGATTCTTCTGCCGTCAATCCCTGACTCAATTCGGACGGGCATTTCTGGCGGCAGTCGCTCAACGAAACAACCTCATCCGTCTTTTTGGAAATGCTGCTGATCGACAGAAAATGCCGCCCGTAATACCGCCGGATATGTTCGTGCATTCGGCCGGAAAGCGTATCCTCAACGGGACCGGGGTTTTCGGGCAAGCCCGGCGAGACATGGATTTCTGTAGCCGCCAGCGATACCCGAATGTCGGCTACCTGTTCCAAATGGGCCGAACGAAGCGGGTCGTTGCGCCAGTCGAAAAAGAGCAGTAAGTTCTCAAATGAATCTAAGTCAGGATCAACGGCCAGCCCCAGCCAATATTGGTTGCCGGGCAGAATCTGGTTCATGAACGACTCTTTCGTCGCTGTGCCGTATTCTTTAATCTTGTTCTGAACGACAGCGGTTTTTAGTTTGGCGTTCAGAAGATGGAAAGACCCGGCGGCTGAGAAATGAATTTCCTTGCCGCCCACATTGCACGAAAATGGATGCGTTGGCAGCACTTCAAATGACGGGTCGATCACGTGCGTCCGCATCACGGCATGAGCCGGTTGGGGACCCGTCATGACACTGGGTGTGAGCAACTGGGCCAGCCGCTGCACAATGCGGCTGCGCGAGTTCTGCAATTCGTGGTGCAGCCCTTCCAGACCGGTAGCAAAGGCACCCAGCAATAACCCAACCAGCGGGTCGAAACTTTCGACCGCCATTTCTGATTCGTCGTAGTTCCAGAGGTGAGCTACTTCCCGAATCATCTCGCTGCGAATGGCCTCGCGGGATCGTTGGCGTTGCGGAGTCATAGGTATGGGTTTATGAATAGCGCACTACCCGGAATTTCATTTCGGGCAACATCTCGCGCGTTTGAGTTAGTCGGCAGCGAACGATGATTTGCACATAGCGGCAAACACGCGGGTTGCGGCCATCTATTTTTTCTTCTACATCGGTTACCTCAATCGACACGCGCTCTGGCTCGATACGGGTATCGAATTTACGCAGGTAGTCTTCAATGGAACGTTTGAGCTGGTCTTTACTGGGCGTTTCATTCAGTTCCTGAAACTCATAATTATGAATAATGCAGCCATACGTCGGGTCATAGTGATATTCACTCGGGCGAGTGGCTAGATAAAGCGCAATCGTCTGCGCCACCGATTCGTCGAGGGGTATTTTGTCGAGCGTCTGGCGCTTGGTGAGTGCCCCAAACGAGGGCGGTAAATCGTAGTAGTCGGCGGGCATCAGCGTTTGTAATTTAAAGCCAGAATCTTGTTGAGCGTACTTACTTTCTAGTCGGTATATTCATCCAATTTGCCCAGTCATTCCGATTTTTTAACAATCTGTTTAGGTGTCCGTTCACTTCAGAGTAGGTGCTATTGTAAAAGAATTCCATAAGATCGGCAACCCCATTGGCCAGTGTAAGCGTGGCGGTAAGACCGCCTTTGGCCTCATTGTGAGCATACATACGTTTTCCATGCCGATACAGTAACTCATAGTTTTGTGCCAGGGCTTTATATTTGTCAAGCAACTCATCTAACCAATAAATCATTGACTGAGCACGGCCGGCAACAAGTTTTACGAAACCAATGATTGTCTGAGTGGCCTGAGGATCATTCAGCGCGTTTTCTTTGGCGGCAATAGAAACCATATAACTAAACTGTCCCTGCTGCAATTCCGACGAATTAAACCGGGTTGCCTGAATAATGGTTGGTGCGTTTAGTACAAACTTCGTCAATTCCTCTTCCACTCTGGAAATGGCCCGCGTCAGTTGGTTATCATTAGCATTTACAGCTACCACAACGGCCTCCAGCAGTTTAAAGTGAATCTCATAGTATTTAATCATGACCTTGCCAATCGGATTCTTCCCCAGAAAATGGTTCATGCTCTCAATCATCAGGTGTAACGAAGCCGCGTCTCCGTGTTCAGTAAAGGTATAGGTCGACTTAACGCCCTGCACAGTCATGTCAAAATCATGCTTATACCCCTCGACCTTTTTTTGGATAAATCGGGCTTTTTTATAGTTCTCATACAAGTCCGTGAGTGGTGTTTTCTCCATTTGTTTACGGCTTCTTACTTAGATCATTTGATTAATCACAACCGTTGTTTTCTTCAGCGGTACCGAGCTAACGAGTTATTATTAGCTCGACACCGCTGAAGAAAGAGGGCGGTAAGTCGTAGCAGTCGGCGGGCATTGTTTAGTTAGTTAATCATGACCATACCACCTTTTATGGTCGTCATCGGGCCACCGTCGAGTTTGAGTTCAGCACTTGCCTGAACAGCCGCAGTTGCATCGGCGGTAATTTCTATAGTTTTTCCAATTTCTTTTAACGCCGTAGTGGCTACAATCTCCAATTCCTTACCTGAAACCACGCTAATGTCACCCGTTTCGGTCACCACATCAATTGAGTCTGTGGCTACTATGCCAAGGGCCTTCTTGGATTCTATGTTGATATCACCGCCCGCGCTCATGTTAATCTCACCACCCGCCTGGATGTTAATATTACCATCGCTTTTGATGGTGATGTGGGTACCGTCGAGCGAGAGTTCGATGCTGTTCTTCTTGTCTTTGTTATAGATTTTGATGCTTTCCTTTCCCGATTCATCGTTAAGAATAATGTGATTGCCACTGCGGGTAACGATACCTTTAATGTTGTTCTCTTTGTTGAATAGTTCGCCGGGTTTGGCTTCCAGATGATACCAGGAACTAATGACGAAAGGAAAGTCAGGCTCCCCAAACATATAGTCAACCCACACATTTTCTTCTAATTCCGGAATAAAATAAACACCCCGATCCTTGCCACTCATAGGATGCGATAGGGTGACCCAATCCGTTGTGAGATTGTCGTCTTTTTGCCAGGAGAACTGTAGCTTCACCCGCCCCAGGCCATCGGGGTCGTTTACGTCTTTAACAACAGCGATATCCGTTTTCAGTACGTAGGAAGGAACGTTATACTCGACGGGCGGGTGGTCGGCAGCCTCCGGGATAGCCTCGAAGGTGGCCTGATACACTCCTCTGGCATCGACATAATGAGTCAGACGCGTGATAATGAACTGTCCGTAGTCGATGGTATCTAATTTAACGGCCCCTAATCTGGAATCGGCGACGTCATACACACCTTCTTTTATTTTAACCAGGCCGCCTACCCGGAGTTCCATTTCGGGCGTTCGACCCTGCAAAACGGCCAGTTCATTGGCCTGTTTAGCTTTATTTCGTTTGGCTACATCCTGCAGGCTGCTGCTCGTGTGCAAACCCGGATCGACCATCGTTGGTATAACGTTGAATAGTTTTTCGGATTTATCGGCGGCTATTTTGGCCGATGTCTGGAGGCCATCGACAGGGGAAGACGAGGGTGCCTGGTGCTTGGTGTTATCTAAAAAATTATCATTCAGCCATTTGCTGTTGAGTGGCGTTACCCGCAGGGCATACTCCATATCGAACAGATTGACGCCGAGGGTCAGCGCAACGGGCGTTGATGATGGACGGGCTTTTTTCCCAAAGATGAACGTCTCGCCATCATAATACATCCACTCACCCCATGCCTGTGCTTTGCGTTGTAAATAGGTATATTCATCCTCTTCATACTGCGCGGTGTATGGGAAAGGTATAGTCCAGTCCGGATCAATCTTACTGGTTAGCCCGGCTGCCCCCGTTAGTTTACCGACAATGTCTTTCAGCGTCATGTTGGTAAACGAGCGAATCGTTTTGCCGGCGCACAGTAAAATGGTGGGGCTGCTTCCTGAAATGATGACCGATGTTGTGCTCGACTGCGATCTGGACAATCGTACCGAGGTAACGATACCCCGAAACAACTGCCCTTGCTGACCATTCACTTTACCGCCAACCGACACGCCCTGTTTAAACTTGATTGTAATTTGTTCCCCCACAAAGCTATCGGCCAGGTCATTGAGCCGAACCACAGGCGAACGATTGGGCAACATATCGGGCGACAGGCTGATCTCGAACGTATGGTGGTTCTCAAACGGCTGATTCAGATAAACACTATTGAAACGAGGTAATTGGATGCCGTTGATGGTTACTTCAGCCGTGGCAATAAGTTGCGTTGTGGAAGGCATAAAGGCATTGGGTGTTAAAGATGAATCGACTGCTTATTGGATTCCCGGATGAATAAAAACGCATCAGGATGAAATGACCGTCAAACTGGCACCTGGCATAATCAGGCCAAGGGCCGCATCATTGATCACTGTAAACGCAATAGCCTTATTGGCGCAATCCCATAGATAGTCGGGTAAATCCTGAATAGGCATTGTACTTGGCATGGATGGGAAATACCCAACGAACGCTAAATTCAGAGAGGCAGCCGCGATGGCGCCGATACCCGCATTGATAAAAAATATGTTTGTCTCCCTGTTGAAATCAATCATGTATAAATTATAGGTATCATGGCCATTCAGCCCGTATAGCGTAGCATTGCCACTCGTTGAGGATTGTAGCGCGTCGAGGGATACCGCTTTTAAATGTTTTTCTATAATTTTTCTGATGACTATCCGAAGACCGAGTTTAGCCGCACCCAGCACGACCCCTTTTAAAGCGGCTTCGGCTGCGTCGGCCAGCAACTTTCCTCCGCTGATGCCAACGGCTACACCGCGAACCTGCTTGGTGACACTATTTTTGTCACCCCAGAATTTCTTCTGCTCAACCAACGGGAGTTGCGAATAGGTATTTTCGTAAAAAGCCTGATTCGTCAGCTGGAGATGACCATTTAAGTAACCGCTTCCGGGTCCCAAGGCTTTGGCGATGCGTTCGGGGGTGAACTCAAGCGGTGTGAACGGCATCGTAACTGTTCCCCACGACCAGCCAACACCCAATATAATGGAGTTCAGAGAGGATAGACTTTCGCCCGGCTCAAAGCCCAAAATGATAGGAGATTTAGCTGATGACATGATTAAAAATCGAATTCTGGCAAACGATCTGCCAATTGTTTTTCTGTTTCCAGTACCGTATACGTATTACTTCACCGGCTGGTAAACACAGACTGTGATAAAAAAACACGGGGCTTCGCAATGGATACGTCCCGAAGCCCCGGTTTAGCTATTGTCTCGTTTACTCCCGCATCAACTTCAATTTCTGCCCGTTTACGTCCAGGTCGCGCGAGCAGATGGTGAAGCTCTGCGTACCGCTGCCGCTGCCCGACAAACTGAACGATTCGCTGAAGTTAATCACCGACGAGTGGTCGAACTTGATCGTTCGCAGTTCTTCACCTTTCTGATTCTTCAACTCGATGCTGCCGCTGATATCATCTTTGTGGGGTAAAACCATCAATTCGATAATCTTGGCGTCGGCATTACGGGTTTCAATTGAAATGTCGATGTTGCCGCCGAACACTTCGGAGGTGGTTTCGTTGGTGTTAGGATTTACATGTTGATGAAAACTATACGAAAGAGACAGGACTTCGTACTTCTTGCCATCAATTGTCAACTCTGACTTGTGTGCCATTGTATTGGTTAGTTTAGTTTTACGTGTAGAAAAATTGATTTAGTTTATTATTTTAAGTCACTATCCCACTGGCCTTTGGTGCCTGTGAGGTTGATTTCGAAGACTTTGGCCGGGAAGTAAGGCTTGAGTTTTACGTTCACGATCACGTGTGTTGGATTTGTGGGGTGACGACGAATATCGAGGGCGCTATAATCTTCGATGATCTTGCCCGGACCCCGAATGGTCGCTAAGAAACTGGCCACTTGCCCTTTAATTTCCTCGATCATCTTATTATCGATGTTCTCAAACGTCCGGCGGTTCAGGAAATCCTGAAACACTTTGCCAATCCAGTCGAATACGCGTACAACGCTGTAGGTTTGCAGGCCCACATTATCGCCGTTGAAGAGCGTTTTGGCCGAGAACGGAATCACGCGGCCAAATTCATAGACCATCGGAATCAGGCCCTTATCTTCGAGTTGGGCAATTTCTCCCTTGCGCATACTGAACCGCACACCACTGGCCATCTTGAGTTTGCCATGCTGTACACCCGCCGACGGCTGGGCAATGTGACCACCCCAAAGCATACCGGCCAACGCCATCGCAGGCGACACATACAGGTGCTCTTCCTGGCCCAGTTCGGTATAGGCTTCGCGGCCCACGATCCAGTTGCAGGGCATCATCACATTGGCTTTGTGTGGATCGGCTCCGGTTAGTTTGTCGCGCTCGAAGGTCGCTTCCACACTGTCGGGATCGTCCAGGTGCCGATAGTCGGTAACCATCATTACCTTATTCTGATGCGCCAGCGTAGCCCACTTGTCCACGATGACATTTTTCTTGAGCCAGCCCGGCAATACCAGCAGCGAGTAGTTTTGGGAGAGATCCAGTTTGTCGTAACCCTCACGCAACTCCCGGGCAACCTGCTCGAAAATGCCCATCGGATTGCTGAAACTGTCAGCATCGGTGGTTAGATCG
This sequence comes from Spirosoma sp., assembly GCA_964263725.1. GTDB lineage: Bacteria > Bacteroidota > Bacteroidia > Cytophagales > Spirosomataceae > Spirosoma. The sequence continues at coordinate 3,096 of CAXVWN010000014.1, read as the reverse complement.
TTGCCCGCATCGAACAACACGAGGTTCTTTACTTTTTCAGATTCGGCATTCTCAAAAAACAAAGACAGCGATCGGTATGACGCTTCAAGCTCTTCGGTTTGCTTCAGGGTATTCGCGAGGTTGGTTTTGAGCGTTTGACTGGCTGCGGTGGCTTTCTGTTCGGCCTCCGTAATCATGTCGGCTACGTTGTCGTGAGCCGCCAGCAGCGAAGCAAAATCCAGTAACCGTTTTTTGAGCTTTTTGCGGTCCGTTTTGTTGTCTTCCTCCGACAGAAAGATTGACTTTCGCGCTTTCTTAGACGGGTCCATGTTCTCGGTACCGTCCACAATTGTTTTAATGAATTCAAACCCGCCGTATTTGGTCAGTTGTTGCACGCTTTCGGCTAGTGGCCGGGTGGGCTGTTGGGTTTCCACCACGCGCTCTTTGACTAGGGGTGCATTCGCCTTTTGTTCTTCGTTTGCCATGTGTACACGTCGTTTGGTTGGATGAGTGGGCAATGATTTAGTTAGTTGGCGTCGGCATCATCTAATTCCTGTGCCATTGAATTCAGCGCGTCGATAAAGGCTTTTTTAGCCTGCGGATCGGCGAGCAGTTTCTGGAACGCTTTGTTCGACATCAGCCGTTTGATCAGGCTTTGGTAATTGTCTTCCTGCGCCTGAAGCGCCTGCATAAAGGCACTTTGGTCAATAATCCCCTGCTTACTAAAAGCGGTCAGGTTCTGGAAAAACAGCGTTTCGTTCACTTCTTCGCCGTCTTCGGTTTGGTGCGTCACCTCTACTTCCGGCTGGAATGTATCGAAGGCATCCTGCAACTTCTGCACGCCTTCAACGGGGGCCTGGCTCATCGAATCGGCGGTAAACTTGCCGACCATTGCCGTCTTGTTTTCCTGGAGGAACTTAATGGCCTCGCTGGTTTCTTCGGGGATAATAACTCCACCGATCTGGGGTTTATTGACTGCCATATATTGTACTTGAGGTTAGAAGAAATAAGTAGGTTGTTATCAAAGCATATTATCCATTAGCCGGATCCGCTTGGTCCAGCTATCTTTATTGTAGGCGGTTCCGTCGATTACGCCAATGGGTGAATCGGCGGCCTGAACCACTATTGGGGCCTTGCCCACTATGTAGACTAACCCAATGTGGTGCCAGCCTCCTTTGGCGTCATCGTACTGACCGATGATATCCCCGTTGAGCACATCGGTAGCGTCTTTGATTTCCACACAGTTCAGGAAGCTCGGATTACCCATCAGTAATTTGATGTCGGCGCCAAAGGCTATCGTACCTTTCCAGAACTTGTCAACGCAGTAGCTTACAAAGCCAATGCAGTCGAAGTGTTTCCGACCCACACAGGCCTCGCCCCACACGATACCGTTGTTGGTTTTGCCAATGGGTTTGATTTGGTCATTCATCATATAGGTGCGGGGCGTTAGGTTATTCTGAACAATGGCTGACCCTGTCTGAAGGAATTTACTGACCTCGGCAGCTTCTGGTTGCGAGTACTTGTTGCACGAACCCGCGCAGGTGTTTTTTTTGGTTGAGCCATTGAGGACTGTGTAAGCCGTTCGTACAGAAGGACTGACCGCAAGTAAGGAGTCCGGCTGCATCTTCGCGACTAAGGGTTTGTATCGGGCACCGTCGTTTAAGTCGGGTGTGTTGCCGGCCGCTCCCCATAAATAATGCGCTTTACCAACGTGGCTTCGGGCCTCATCCACAATTCCCTGCCGTTGTACAAGCTTACCTTGTGGCGTACCCATTTTCTTGGTCACCTTTACATCAATGGGAAGTGCATAGTCGTACAGACCGGCATAAGCGTGCAGGCTGGTTTCCCCGGCTTTCACACCTGTCAGATCAAAATAGCGCATGCCGTTCTGTCGGTTTGTCTCCTTCATCCGGACAAGATCCTGGTCGATAAAAACGCCTAAGTCATTACCGAAAAAATCACCCCCCCACAGGCCAACTGTTTTTTTTTGCCCCACCTGAATGGGGCAGGTAACCAGGGGAGCGGCTGTCGTTGCGTCAAAGAAATGTGCCATACTAGTTATGATTGCCTGTCGATATATTCCAAACAGTCTTTTTGGGTTTGCAAACCCTTCGCTTATTTCTTAACAACCGAATCGAAAGGCCACTCTTTGAGAAACAGATCGTTGATGGACCGGTCATGTTCGTTTTCTGGGAAGAATGTACTGATCTCGCTGATTTTAGTGGTTATCAAGGTTTTGTGTATTTACTACTTTGGTATGGGCCGGTAAAACCACCAATTGCCGCTAACCGTCACACTCTCCGTATTTTGGAAGTAAAGGGTTGTTTTTTTTACGGCTCCCCCAGGCGGGCTATTCTGCTCATAAAAGACTACTTTTCCGTTTGCTCCTACTGAGGCTACGATGCCTGTATGTCTTGGATCACCGCGACTTTCTTCCCACCAGGTTCCATCGGCTGCGTCAACATGCACGGTGTAGTAATTGAACTGGATAATGTCGCCGGGGATGAGATTAGCGAGAGACACCTCCGTTCCCCAAACATAATCAGCGTCGGAGTTTACGCCGTCGGCCCCCATGATGTCATTTGACGTCTTGGCATGTGCATTTTTTAGGGCTTTTTCTGCTAATGTCCAGCATTGGCCGTCGCCGTCTCGGTGACCCACTTTACCGGCTGCATAGGCTGCCACTACTTTACCAACTGCCATTTTTTTGTTATTTTGATGGTGTTTACCTGCATGTCTGATTCTATTTTTATGCTTGGTTATTTGCTTTGTCTGAGTAATAATTAACCGATTAAGCAACCGTCAGAACCGTTTCAAAACTCAGTTCTCCCGCTTCGTTGGTCGTCAAATTCAGGTGCGTGCCTTTTCCGATTTCACCAGCTATGATCATCCGGGAAAGCGGACGGCGGAGCCGGTTACGGATTACTCCACGGAGCGGGCGGGCACCGTATTTGGGCGTGTATCCTTCGAGAGCAAGTTGCCGCCGGGCCGCGTCTGTTAGCGTGACCGTGATGCCTTGCTTGTCGAGCATTTTTAGCAGCGATTTCAACTGGATATTGAAAATGCTTACAATTGCCCCTTCCGAAATGGGCTGGAACGGAATAATTTCGGTGAGTC
>CAXVWN010000013.1:0-11642 GCA_964263725.1 Spirosoma sp. | reverse complement strand
ACGACCCTAATAGTAGAATAAATTCAAAAGTTTAAACCGCCCCCTAGTCTATATAGATTCAGAAATTAAATAGATGCAAAATTACCGTGGCCTGTGTCTTTGTAGGCTACTTTTTGTGTGCTGACGGTTAGACCTGAGCAGCTTATTGCTTTGACTTAAGTGTAGGCTTTGGCCAACAGACTTTCTCGTATACGCAATCGAATAAACTTCTCTACAACGTATGGTTTCTCTATTTAACTATCTCTCGCTGGGTAGTGCGCTGGTGGGTTTGCTCAGCCTGCTGGGTAGCTGGATTGGTACACAGGACAAATCGTTGCCAAAGCCCACTACCCTACAAATCGATACGACCAGCCGCCCGGAAGAAAATCGGTTTACCAAAACGGTGCTGTCCAACGATCTCAACGAGCCGATGGAATTGGCCGTTGCGCCCGATGGTCGCGTGTTTTTTGTGGAGCGGGGCGGCAAATTCTATATGTATGATCCGTTACAGAAGAAAACCCGGCTTCTGCATGATTTTCCGGTGAAAGCCGTTGAGAAATACCTGAATGGGTTGCTGGGCATGACCATCGACCCGAATTTCAATCAGAATCATTACCTCTATTTCTTCTATACGATTCAGGACAGCGGGCAGACGAAACAGCGGATTGCCCGATTCGTCATCACGAACGATAACACGCTGGACTTAGCCAGTGAAAAACCCATAATCGAATTTCCGATTGACCTGGAAGTGAGTGCGCACACGGGTGGGTCAATGACCTGGGACACGCACAGAAATCTCTTTATTTCGACTGGCGACAACACGGTTCCGTTTGAGTCGAACGGGTTTGCGCCCATCGACCAGCGCGAAGGTCGGCTCACGTTCGATGCGGAACGGTCGGCTGGGAATCCGAACGATTTACGGGGTAAAATTCTGCGTATTCATGTCGAGGCCGATGGTCCAGGGGGCGCGCCTGCCTATACTATTCCTGAGGGTAATCTTTTCCCCAAAGGAACGGCGGGAACACGCCCTGAAATTTATGTAATGGGCTGCCGGAACCCATACCGTATTTCGGTCGACCCGGTTACGTCGATTTTGTATTGGGGCGAAATTGGGCCGGATTCCGGCACCGATGGTCCGCAGGGACCGCGTGGGTATGACGAGTTTAATCAAGCCAAAAAAGCGGGTAATTATGGCTGGCCCTACTTTGTTGGCGATAGTAAAGCGTATTATCAGTACGATTTTGCCAGCAAAGCAGTCGGTCCACTTTTCGACCCGAATGCCCCGGTCAATAACTCGCCCAACAATACAGGAGCGAAACAATTACCGCCAACCACAAAAGCCATGGTTTGGTATCCTTATAACAAATCAGACGAGTTTCCAGAGTTGGGTGTTGGCGGACGGTGCGCAATGGGCGGGCCGGTCTACCACTTTAATGCGGAGCTAAAATCGCCAACGAAGCTACCGGCCTACTATGACAAAGCTCTGTTTATGTATGACTGGATGCGCAACTGGGTCTTTGCCGTTCGGTTAGATGATCAGCAGAATTACCAATTCATGGAGCGTTTCATGCCAGCACAGGGCGATTTTCGGCGGCCGGTCGATATGGAGATTGGACCGGAAGGGTCGATTTATATGCTCGAATACGGGTCCGTTTATGGTATTGACAATGAAGATGCCCGGCTGGTGCGTATCGACTTTAATCCCGGTAACCGTGCGCCCATCGCTAAAATTACGGCGAAAGATTCTATCGGTCTGGCACCCTTGACGGTCGCCTTCGGCAATGGCAGTTACGATAATGACAAAACCGACCAACTGCGTTACCAATGGAAGTTTGAGGGAAACCAAGTGGCATCGACGGAGGCTAATCCAACCTTCACGTTTCGCAAAAATGGTATTTACAACGTCCTGTTAACCGTAACCGATCCGGCCGGAAAATCCAGCACAGACAAGCTTACTGTTAAAGTGGGCAACACACTGCCGCAGGTTGCCATTTCTACGCCCGACAATAGCACGTTCTTTTTTCCTGCTCAAACGCCATTCCGCTATTCGGTTGCCGTGACCGATAAGGAAGATAAGTCCATCGACCCGAAAAAGGTGAACGTAGCGCTGACATACATTCCCAAAGTAGCCGGTAATGATCAGCAAATAGGGCATCAGCAGATTACGGCTTCTTATAATTTAGGTAAATCTCTGATTGCAGGGAGCGATTGCAAAGCCTGCCATCAGATAGCGGCTAAATCTGTTGGGCCGTCCTTTACAGATGTGGCAAAAAAATATCAGTCTGACAAGACAGCAACGGCTAAACTGGCGAACAAAATCATTATTGGTGGGGGTGGCGTTTGGGGCGAACACGCCATGAGTGCGCACCCGCAACTTTCGCGCGAGGAAGCCACCGAAATGGTTAAGTACATACTGGCACTAGCCAACCAACCCTCCGACAATCGACTGCCTCAACAGGGAAATTTGTCGCTAAAAGAGCATGTCGGCAATGAAGCCCAAAGCCGATATATCCTGACGGCTTCATATACCGACAAAGGAAGTATTGGCGCACCTCACCCCGAATTATCCCTGACTCAGCAGGATGCCTTAGTCCTGCGTCCGGCCAAGGTATTGGGTGCCGAAGCGAATGAGCTGCACAACCTGTCGAAGCAGGGAAAACGGTTGGGTAATGTTCAGGATCAATCCTATTTTGTTCTGAAAGCGATTGATTTAAAGGCCATTGGCCAACTTACGTACCATTATGCATCAAAGGATCAGGCGGCCACCATCAATGTGCATACCGACTCGCCAACCGGCCCAATTATCAGCACTGTAAACTACACCGCAACCGGCGACTGGAAGAATTTTGCGGATGTGAGTGCGCCGGTAAAAAGCCTGACTGGTAAGCACGATTTATACTTTGTGTTTGAGAAACCCGATGGGAAAAATTTAGTTTCCCTCGATTGGGTCCTCTTTCAGAATAAGGAAACAGCTACTACTCAACCCACCAAATCATCTGAGAAATAAGCTTTTTTGTTAACCCAAATATTTAAAATAAACCCTTTTTAGAACGACCACCTTTACTCCATGAACAAATCTTTTTCTTTAGTTACCTGTCTGCTCACGTCTTTACTAGCCGTAAATAGTGGGTGGGCGCACCATCGCATTCCGCCTGCAAAATCGGCTCATACGGCAAAGAAAGCAATTTCACCTACGGAGTTAAAACTGCCGACTGGCTTTTCGGCAACTGTCGTGGCTGAGGAATTAGGTTCTGCCCGGCACATTGCCATTAGCAAAACCGGGGATATTTATGTGAAACTCGCCAAGCTAAAAGATGGCAAAGGAATTTATCGTCTGCGCGATACGAATAAGGATGGCGTTGTTGATGAACGGGTTGGCTTTGGTGATTATCCCGGCACGGGTGTTTTTATCCGAAACGGGTATTTGTATACGTCGTCTAACAATAGCATTTATCGCTACCAACTAAATGAAAACCAGGAAGTGATAAATCCTGAACAGCCCGAAAAACTGGTGTCGGGCTTACGGGAAAAAGACCGCGATAAGTCGAAATCTATTGCCGTTGATAATCAGGGAAATATATATGTCAATATCGCGTCAGACAACGATGCCTGTCGGGAAGCGGGAACCGGGAAAGGTCAAATGCCCTGCACGCTCCTGGATTCGGCGGCTGGCATCTGGCGGTTCAAAGCCAACGTGCCCGACCAAACCTTCGCCAGTGGTGTTCGATTTGCTACCGGCTTGAAAAATGTGGTCGGTCTGGATTGGAATGGCAAAACCAACTCCCTGTTTGTGATGCAACATGGTCGGGGCAAGTTCGACGATTTTTACCCCCAATATTACACCCCAAAGCAAAGCGCCGAACTGCCTGCCGAAACCATGTATGAGGTACATCAGGGCGATGATGCTGGCTGGCCTTATGTCTATTACGACCAGTTTCAGAAGAAGAAAATTCTGGCACCAGAATATGGCGGAGATGGTAAAAAATTAGGAACCGCTAAGACAATCAATCCGGTAGCTGCTTTCCCGGCGCATATGGGGCCTAATGGATTACTATTTTATACCGGAACGGGTTTCCCTGCCAAATACCGGGATGGTGCTTTTATTGCATTTCATGCACAGTCGCAGGAATTACACAAAGGGTATCTGATTGGGTTTGTACCCTTTAAAAATGGAAAGCCGTCGGGACCCTGGGAAATCTTTGCTGATAATTTTGCAGGAACGGATTTGGTCAAACCGACTGGCCCTGTTCAGCATCGCCCATGTGGATTGGCGCAAGGCCCGGACGGATCGTTATACGTGACCGACGATTTGAAGGGAACGCTTTTCAAGATTAGTTACCAAGCTCAGGCGTCGAACCAAAAAGCGACTCCTCAAAGGAAATAAGAGAAATCTAAATGATGTGGGTTAGTATGGTGGTGGCAGATTCTCAAACCTGCCACCACCATACCACCCCACATCATTTATATTAATAGCGTCGGCGAGTTAATGTGACCAAATACCCTTCATAATTGCCCGACATACCTGCCGTCGTTCCTGCTTTTTGACAGGTAACAACGGTATCCTCTTTTATATACATTTTTCGGTCAGTCAAAACGGGCTCGATCTGGTAGCCTAATTGAATTAATTCGCCTTGCAAGGCAGTATACTGTTCTTTTGATCGAACCTGATAGGTAAGAATATCGGAGCGGCTATTGCGATCGTACTGGATAAGCCCTGAAGCCGTGACCGGATTTTGTCGGAACGGAGTGGGTTGATACGCAAATAAGCAAGTCCAGCCCGTTAATCCGCCTGAGCTTTTGTAGCACACGAAGCCTTCCCGAAACATGCAGGCATCAAACTTGTCGACTGGAGCGCTTAAACAGTGCAGCAAATCCGGCATTCGTATGCGCTGGGCGAAAACAGTAGAAGTCCATAGAGATAAGCAAAGAAGTATAGCTAAAAAGCGCATACGAGAACGGTGAAGCAGTTGTTAAAATAGGACATGAAAAACTCGTAGCAAGAAGTTTGCCAAAACTCTTTATATGCCCTATCCTCAATTATTGTGATATAGTTTGCAGTTCCTCAATGGGCTTACAAGTAGTTGAGCAAAAATAAGTTAGTAGGTGATGTTACGCGACACCGGGTTAATAGCTTACATCAATTTACTTCACTTCAGTCACTTCCAGCACAACGCTGGTTCGACGGGTGTCTACTTGTGGGTTGAATCCTATCGTCATCAGGTAGTTGCCGGAATAGGCCGCGGTGTTTTTATTGATCGCTGATGAACTGCCCGGATAAACGTTCAGTTCCTGAATCATGTAGTTTTTGGCCGGATTGAGTCCGTTTAGTTTAATAGGAGCAGAGCTGCCCGCTTTATAACGATTCTTCACCAAATACGTAAACCAAACCGCCCGCTCCTGCGACTCGCTGACATACATCGCCGATGCCACATCGTTTGTATAAGGAGATGCCAGCCTGAACAGATCGCCTTGCCAGATTACGTTCTTAATGCGTTCGTAGGTTTTCAAGGCTTGTTGACTAAAGGCCAACTCTGGTTCTGTTAGCTTACTCACCACAATATCGTACCCGATTTTGCCCATCATAGCCACGTCTGTCCGAAACTTAATGGGCTGTTTTCCCCAGTCCGTAACGTGGTTACAGCTCGCAATAGATGGAAAGAAGTACGAGTAATTCCACTGAATAAATATCCGTTCCATAGCGTCGGTATTGTCGCTGGGCCAGTATTCGGTGAAGTATTTCAGCGCACCATAATCTACCCGGCCACCGCCACCCGAACAAAGCATCATGGGTAGGGTAGGGTACTTTGCCCGGAGTCGTTCCAGTACTTTATAAAGGCCCTGCACATAGTCTACGTAGAGGTTCGACTGGTTCTGAATCGTGGCCGAGAAAGCATTATAAATAACGGCGTTACAGTCCCATTTGATAAAGCCCAACGTTGGGTTTTTGGTCAGCAGCCCATTGATTAGTTCATAGACGAAATCCTGAACTTTCGGGTTCGATAAATCGAGCACCAACTGGTTTCGGAAATAATACTCCGACCGGTTTGGCAGTTTAATAACCCAATCGGGGTGTTTTTCGTACAATTCGCTTTTCGGACTCACCATTTCCGGCTCCAGCCAAATGCCGAATTTGATGCCTGTGTTTTCGGCTTCCTTCACGAGATAGCCCAGTCCATGCGGCAATTTTTTGACGTTCTCCTGCCAGTCGCCCAAACCTGCGCGGTCGTTGTTGCGCGGGTATTTATTACCGAACCAACCGTCGTCCAGCAAAAACAAATCGACTCCGAGCTTTTTTCCATCGGTAAAAAGTGCGCTTAACTTCTCTTCGTTAAAATCGAAATAGGTTGCTTCCCAGTTATTCAGCAACGTCAGGCGGTTGCCTTCTCCCTGCGGAATGCGATGTTTACGCGCCCATCGGTGCAGACTTCGGCTGGCCCCGCCCGTACCTTTGTCGGAGTAGGTAAAGAGGAAAGCGGGTGTAGTAAATTCAGTACCAGGGGCTAACGTATAGGCTGATGCGTACGGATTAATGCCGGGGATGATGCGCAGATTATGCAGCGGGTCGACTTCAAAAGCCAGTTGATAATTGCCCGACCAGGCCAGTGTACCCGCAATTACTTCACCCCGATTTTCGTCGGCCGGTTGATTAAGAGACACTAGAAACGAAGGTGGCTGGAATAAATCGGCCCGCGTACCGAGCTTGGAATCTATTAGTTTAATGCCTTCGGTAAGGGGGATTTCAGAAGGGTTCATTTCGTTGGCCCAGTCTCCGTGAAAATGCGTCAGGTAGTAATTTTGAGCCGGGATATACAGATTCGCCGATGCGTATTTATGGAGTATCACCGGCTTCTTTTCGGTATGCCGAATGGAACTCCATTGCTCTATAACATCCTCTTTCTGGTAAGCTTTATAATACAGCGTTACTTCAAAAGGGTACTGCGGGTCTTTCAAGTACACTTTCGTCAGAATCACACCATCGGCTACCGATTGGGTTTCGTACCGAACGTACTTCAGGTCGAGCGAAGGATTGCCGTCGGCATGGGTAACCTGAATGGCCGGTTCCAGCAAATTACGGCCTCCGGCTGGCGTATACACCGAATTATAAATATCCGTATAATCTTCGCCCCGTTTCCCTCGTGCCGGAATAGCTGCATACTCGGCCGCATTTCGAAGTTTTGGTCCTAAGTGGACCATAGTGGGTGTTTGGTCTTTATCCACCCGAATGACAAGGGCGGTCTGCTGAGTTTCAACCGCGATATGAATATTGCCCGGCGCGGTCTGGGCCTGCGTTTGCAAAGCTAAAAGGAAAAAAAAGAACGACAGACAGTGCTGTTTCATTGGTCGGTAGTTAAATGAGTAGTGAAAATAAGCGTTTATTACTCGTGAACGCTCTCTAAATTCTGGCAGAGTGCCGCCAAATCAAGTTGGGGCGATGGCGTTATGTCGGCAGATAAAACCCGCTTCATATAAGCAAGCGCATCGTGTGTATAGGTAACTTTGGTAGAGGCCACGCAATCGGACGGAATGGTAAGTTTTAAATCGCGCATGTACGCATCATTTGCCGAAAAAAGTACGCATGAATCAGTGCTAATACCCGTCAGAATTACTTGTTTTACGTTTAGATAGGTCAGCAACATGTCTAAGGTGGTTTCGTAAAACGCTGAATTCTTGGGTTTGATCACAAAATAATCATTGTGATCAGGTTTGAGTATTTGGGCTAATTCTCGTCCCCGAACACCAGTGGTCAGAACGTGTTCGACGACCTTGTTAAAATCTGCCCGCCAGCGTCCAAAATTATCATTGACATAAATGACTGGAATGTTATTGGCTTTGGCTCTTTGTTTTAGGTCTGCAATGTTATTGGCAGCCGTGCGGGCCGGTCCTAAAAGCTCGTCTCCGCCTGGAAACTCCAAGTCATTGATCATGTCGATGATCAGCATCGCTACCGGAGAATTATCGGGTGCGTTGCCATGTAAATCATCATTCTTCGTGTTCATATAGTACGTAAAAGAGAAATTAGTGATTGGTTAACCATTTTTAGATAAACAATTTTTTTGGCCAAACACGCTCTGCTTTTACTGTCAACTATTAGTTACCGGGCTTGGTAGTATACTCCTGAAACCGATATACTTCCTGCCGGACTACATCAAACATCTGGGCTGTCTGGCTGCGGAGTTGCTTGTAAGCTGGTGCTGGCATAATGGGACTAGGTGTGTCGGCCAGAACCGGGTTCGCTACAGCACCCAGATTCGTGACGTATTGAGCAATGCTGAATTCATACCCTTTTTCACTGCCGTTCGGAATAACCAGCGATGAAAAATCCCATCCGAGAAGGTTGTTTCGCTTGATGCGTTCTTCGCTAAGTCGTTTTAATTGACCCACTACACCGTCATAATCAGCGCCCGGATTTCGACGTTTTATGCGCTCGATGACCATAAATTGGGTGCCATCGGGAGCGAACTTTGGCGCAAACGTACCGTCGGTAATTTCCCAGATTTCTATTTTAACAACGGGTGCTGTGGCGCGGTCACGTTTTTGAAGATCGGCCATTTTAGCTTGTACGCTATCGCCATATAAACGGGTCATGGCCTCCGGCGACGCTCCTTTCATGGCCATCTCATGCGTAACAATTCGCGTGACGTAGTCGTATTCCGTCTGATTCGGATTTGATGTGAACTGTTTAACGGTCATATACCAGCCTTCCAGTTTTCCTTCATCTACGGCGGCCTGATTCACTTTTTTCCATTCCCGCTCAACGGGCAACGCGTCCTGAATAGTGAGCCCCGGATTTAGTTTATGATAAATCAGATACATATATGTTTTCTGGGGAGGCTTGACTTGAGCGTGTAAATCTGGTGTATATGTAGATAGAAAGCTCAACAGCAAAGTAGTACGCAGCAAAAAAGAGAAGCGATTCATTGAACGGATTTAGTTTAGAAAGGGAATTTTGGGAAAGCACCATAGTGCTGTAGCTAGATAAGGAATTTAAGCGGGGAATCTAACCAAAAATGGCATTTCGGAGCAACATGCCAGCTCATTTCTGTGAGGTCAGATTTAAGAATCTGACCTGTGAGGGTTCTCAAAACTGAACAAAACAATGTTTTGAGAACCGCAACTGTGCCTTGTCCTTACAAGCTAGATTTAAGAATTTGACTTCTCCGATTTAATCCATAATTAACCGGTAGAATATAACAAGCAGAGCTTTCCTAGGTAGGATCAATTTCCAGATTAATGAAAAACGTAAAACTTACTCTGCTAGCCTGTTTAACCAGTTTGCTCCTTACAACCACCGCCCCAGTTCTGGCACAAAAGCAAAATCTGGGAATCTTTGAGGGGCATGGCGATATTGGGGCCGTTCTGAAGCCCGGTTCTGCCAGCTACAATGCCCAAACCCACCAGTACGAACTCTCCGGTTCGGGCTACAATGTCTGGTTTGATCACGATGAATTTCAATTCATGTGGAAGCGCATGAAAGGCGATTTTATCCTCTATACCCGAGCGGCACTTGTCGGGAAAGGTGTTGACCCACACCGCAAAGTTGGCTGGATGGTTCGGAGCAGTCTGGATGGTAAATCTGCCCATATTAATGCTGTTGAACATGGCGACGGCCTTACATCACTGCAATTCAGACGCACTGCCGGAGCCAATACCGAAGAAATTCGCTCGAAACTAACGGGTGCCGACGTCATTCAACTGGAACGAAAAGGCACCACCTACACGATGCGGGTGGCCAAATTTGGCGAAACCTTTGTTACCGAACAGGTGACCGACCTCGATCTTGGCGATGAAGTATATGTTGGGTTGTTTGTTGGGTCGCATAACAAAGACGTACTCGAACGGGGCATCTTTCATGATGTTCGCATTAGCATTCCCGCCCACGACGGACTGGTTCCCTACCGCGAATACCTGGCTAGCAATCTGGAAATACTGGACGTAGCAACGGGTAATCGGCGGGTGATTTTCAATGCGCCCAAATCAATTCAGGCGCCCAACTGGATGCCCAACGGTAAAACGCTGCTCTATAATGGCGATGGCCTGATGTATACTTTCGATCTGGCCAAAGGCAAGCCAACACTACTAAATATGGGCGAGGTGAAAAATAATAACAATGATCACGTACTGTCTTTTGATGGTAAAATGCTGGGTCTCAGTAGTGGCGTGAAAGAGTTAGGCGGCTCTATTGTTTACACCGTTCCGGCAACGGGTGGCGAACCAAAACAGATTACGCCCAAAGGACCTTCGTATCTGCACGGCTGGTCGCCCGATAAAAAGACGTTAATCTTTACGGGTCAACGGAATAACGAATTTGATATTTACAGCGTGCCTGCCGCTGGTGGTGCCGAAGTTCAACTGACCAATGCCAAAGGGCTCGATGATGGCCCCGAATACACCCCCGATGGGAAGTATATCTATTTCAATTCCAGCCGCACCGGCACCATGCAGATCTACCGCATGAAACCCGATGGCAGTGAGCAGGAAGTGATTACGAACGGAGAGTTTAACGATTGGTTTCCGCACATTTCGCCCGATGGACAATGGATTGTGTTTGTTTCCTTCCTGAAGGAGGAAGTAAAACCCGATGATCACCCATTTTATAAGCATGTTTACCTGCGAATGCTACCAATTTCGGGCGCTGGCCAACCCAGAGTGATTGCTTACATCTACGGTGGTCAGGGTACAATTAACACGCCTTCGTGGTCGCCAGATAGCAAACGGGTTGCCTTTATCAGTAATACGGCGGAGAGCAGCGTCAGCCCCGTTGAAAAATAATGTTTCTCTTTGCTGGCTAAAAAACCTGCTTTATACACTTAACCAATTGCATCTGTAACGACTAAGTTTGTCTACTTTCTGTACTTTTGCGGGATGGAATTAGCGTGCGTAGATGTAGAAGTGCCTGGAATGGAAATACTTAAAAGTGACCGGCTTACCCACCTCAAATACGATATTCGAGGGCCGATTTATGAAAAATCACTCGAACTGGAAAGTCAGGGCTATAAAATTATCAGTCTGAATATTGGCAATCCAGCTACATTCGGTTTTGATGCTCCCGACGAAATCGTCCACGATATTATTCTGAATATTCGGAACGCGCAAGGCTACGCTGACTCGCGAGGCTTGTTTTCGGCTCGCAAAGCGGTAATGCACCATACCCAGAATATTGGATTGCCGGGCATTGCGATCAATGATATTTACATTGGGAACGGCGTTAGTGAACTGATTATGTTGTCGATGCAGGCGCTGCTTAATGAAGGAGACGAAGTTCTGGTGCCATCGCCCGATTATCCACTCTGGACGGCCTCCGTGGCCTTTTGTGGCGGCAAACCTGTGCATTATATCTGCGATGAAGCCTCCGACTGGAACCCGGATCTGGCCGATCTGGAAAGCAAAATCACTCCTCGAACGCGGGCTATTGTTATCATTAACCCTAATAATCCTACCGGGGCCGTTTACAGCAAAGACATATTGGAAGGCCTTGCCCGAATTGCCGAGCGGCATAAACTTATCGTTTTCGCCGACGAAATTTATGACCGGATTCTGTACGATGGAGCCGTTCATTACCCCATTTCGAAAATGATTAATGATACGCTCTGTATTACAATGGGCGGTTTGTCAAAAAACTACCGGGCGGCTGGTTTTCGGGGCGGCTGGATGATTTTGAGTGG
>CAXVWN010000012.1:0-3390 GCA_964263725.1 Spirosoma sp. | reverse complement strand
AAGGCATTTATGGATTATCCGCATGAAGCGGCTGTGATTTCCAAAGAAATAAAAGCGCCGGTGCAGGTGGTCTGGACCCGCGAAGATGATGCGACGAATGGTCCGTATCGACCAGGTATTTCGTACCGTTGCGAGGGGGTTATCGATAACGGGAAAATCAGCGCGTTCAAGCTTCGGATGGCCGGACAAAACAATGACCATTGGCGGGGTGGTCCGAAAGACAAAGCCAACCGGAGCACTTCGGAAGGCTTTTTGAAACCCTATGCAGACGGCATCAAAAACCTGAGTATTGCCGATGTACCCTTCGAAACGCCCATTCCGACAATGTGGTGGCGATCGGTATATGCCTCCACCAATGGCTTTGCCTACGAGAGTTTTATTGATGAGCTGGCTCATGAAGCGGGAAAAGATCCGATGGCCTTCCGCCGGAAACACCTGCCCGACGAACGATTGCATCGGCAACTCGACAAACTGGCCGAGGTGTCGGGCTGGAAAACCCGAAAATCGGGCGAAGGATACGGCATGGCCATTACTGAATGTTTTGCCAGTACCGTTGGGCAGGTCGTAAAAGTATCAAAAGGTCAGGATGGTCAGGTGAAAATCGATCATGTCTGGGCCGTCATGGATTGCGGCTGGTACGTTAATCCAGACACCATCAAAGCGCAGGTGGAGGGGTCCATTGTCATGGCGTTGGGGGCTGCCACTCAGCATCAGGTAACGTTCAAAGATGGCATTCCGGTCGATAAGAACTTCTATTCATACCAATTACCCCGAATCACCGATATACCACCCATTGATGTGTATATCATAGACAACGACGAACCGGCAGGTGGTGTCGGCGAACCGGGTTTGCCCGCGTTTGCCCCAGCCCTGGCCAATGCTATCTTCGATTTGACCGGCAAGCGCATCCGCAAGTTGCCATTTAGCCTGGCAACGGTATAAAAGGACGAGTAGAGAGATCCTTGATTCGCTGAATGACCGAACACTACTCTTCACTAATCCTATGCGCACCTTTTTCGCAAGTTTGATTATCGGCTCGCTCATTGCTTTTAACCAGCTTAACGCACAAAACCAAATGCGTCAACAAACCATCTTGTCGCCTAAGCAGCAGAGCATTGTCGTCATTTCCTCCCTCACCGCCAAAGGAGACCTGCAAAAACTACAACTGGCTCTGAGTACGGGGCTGGACGCGGGTATGACGGTTAATGAAATCAAGGAAGTGCTAGTCCATCTGTATGCGTATTGTGGTTTTCCCCGTAGTATTCGCGGATTACAAACATTGATGTCGGTGCTGGACGAACGAAAGAAAAAAGGCATTACCGACAAAATGGGTAAGGAAGCCTCCCCTATTACCAGCCGCGAGCCAAAGTACGAGCGCGGCAAAAAAGTCCTCGAACAACTGAGTGGCCAGCCGGAAACCGGGCCCAAACGGGGCTATGCTGCCTTCAGCCCTGAAATTGACATGTTTCTGAAAGAACACCTGTTTGCCGATATTTTCGAGCGGGAACTAACCACTATTTCTGTATTGACTAGTATTGGCGGTGTAGAGCCCATGCTGCAATCGCACCTGGGAATCTGCCTTCACGTGGGTCTGACGCAGCCGCAACTGAGTCAAGCGATGTCGCTGATTGAGATCAACCTGGGCAAAACGGAAGCTGAAGCCGGGCGGACGATTTTGATGCAGGTCGCGGCCTCAAGGCGGTAAGTAGAAAAGACACACAAGATATAATGACTATCAAGTCAACTTGATGAAAAATAAAACAATCAAATTAATCCTTGCTACCCTGTTTGTCCTGTTCGTCAATAGGGAAGCAAGCGCTCAAACCCGAACAGTCGAATCAGCGGATACGAGTGTTATTTTCCCAAAAGGCCAGCGAGCCCCGAACACTAGCTTTACCGGAACTGTGTGGGTACAGCCGTTGATTGAACCAGACAGCGCCTTTAACATTCCAGTGGGCTATGTGACCTTCGAGCCCGGTGCCCGTTCCCATTGGCATAGCCACGCGGGCGGACAGGCGCTGCTGGCGATGGGCGGCATTGGCTATTATCAGGAGCGGGGGAAACCCATTCAAATCCTTCGGAAAGGCGACGCGGTGAAATGCCCCCCGAACACACCGCATTGGCACGGCGCTTCCCCCACGGTCGGATTTAGGCAGGTGGGCCGCCGGAGCGGTTGCTATAACGCCTAATACCGCCACAGGGCGCGTGACTTGGTTGCAACCAGTGACTGATGAGGAGTATCACAATCTCAAGAGGTAAGTTTATACTCACTTCCTAAGTTGCCCGATAAATCGCAGGCCAGGGCACGAGTGAATGCCAGGATAGCCCCTTTTGAGGAGATACAAGGCCAGCCTGTATTCCTGACCGATTCCACGGACTGCTCCCGTAACAATAGCTACTCGATCGTTTAGTCTCATTTTCGTATTGATTCAATCTGTACAGGGTAGGATTTCTTCTTATTATTGGTACTCAGCCGGAGCGATGATGATTCGATAGGCTCCATGTGTGCCCGGCTGAATGAAGGCCACGCCAATTCCTTCCATCAGCTTCCGGTTTGCCCGACATTCCTTTAGTAACATCGCCCCTGAATATATACGTGTATACTCACATGGTCTGTCCGGTCTGAAACGTTCGAAAGCCTCTCATGAATTCCAGTAAGTCCCTACCAAATCCCATATGGTCTCGAAAACGCTCGGAGACGTGCAGGGCGTACTGGAAACCCGCGATTTTGTGCGGGTTCACCGGCACATTTATTTTTCAACGTAATTGGTTAAATTAACTTTGTTAGTTGAGAAATTGACTCATAATCTACAGTCGGTTAGACCCTTGGCGGTCTTTCCTCATTTTGACTACAAATCCCCGCGATTAGACTACAGGTAACGAACTGGAGAGCCTGACCTTTGACGTATCATTAAATGTAAATCATATATGGTACCTCAGAATGAAAACGCAAGTGGTCAACCTGCCCCAACTTCGTTAAAATCAACTAAAATCTGGTTCATAACGGGTGCTTCCCGCGGATTTGGACGCGTTTGGGCCGAGGCCGCCCTGAAGCGGGGCGACAAGGTGGCGGCCACCGCACGCAACTTGGAAAGCATTGCCGACCTGAACGAGAAATATGGCTCAAACGTGCTCACACTGGAGCTTGACGTGACACGGCCCGAGCAGGCAAAAGCCGCCGTAGAGCAAGCGCACGCTCATTTCGGCAGGCTTGATATTGTGCTTAATAATGCCGGTTACTCACTGGTTGGCACCATTGAGGAAGCCAGCGCGGATGATATTCGGGCCCTTTACGAAACCAATATTATTGGTCCGGTTTCTGTTATCCAGGCGGCCTTGCCCTTATTAAGAAAGCAAGGTGGCGGTCACATCCTGGGCACATCGAGCAAT
>CAXVWN010000011.1:0-31067 GCA_964263725.1 Spirosoma sp. | reverse complement strand
GAAATGGATTCAATTGTATCAACTTCTTTATTAGCTTGTTGCCAAGTGGAAAATCCATCTTCCAGAAAGCCAATACAGTTGTCGTACCCAACGCGAGCCAGACGGAGAACTGTTTCGCTTTCCTGACCCTCGGGCGTAACGAGGGCAATAGGTTGTGTCAATTCGGGAATCAAGGCACCAACCCAGGGGGCAAACTGCCCGTTTAAGCCGATGTTAATTGAATTTGGGATAAAGCCTTTGGCGAAATCGGCGGCATCCCGCACATCCAAGATCAGGGCGCTGGTTTCGTTAACCGCAAGTTCAAACGCATCGGGCGAGAGCGCATGATTACCCCGTTTCATTACCCGGTCGATAGGTTCGTAGCCCTCCTTGTTTAACCGGGCATTCTCGGCGAAATAAGCAGGAGCGGTTGTCAGTCCATCGAGTACTTTCTCAATAAACTCAGTTCTCGATTTGGCTTGTAGTGCGTAATTGAAGCGTTTCTGATTGCCAAGCGTGTCCGTTGTTTCTTTGCTCATATTTTTGCCACAAGCGGAACCTGCGCCATGAGCCGGGTAAACAATTACATCGTCGGCCAGCGGCATAATTTTGGCATGGAGGCTGTCGTATAACATACCCGCCAGATCACGCTCGGTCAGATCACCTTTGATGGCTAAATCGGGTCGGCCAACATCACCAATAAAAAGTGTGTCGCCGGTGAAAATAGCGCGGTCTTTTCCGGTTTCGTCAGTAAGCAAATACGTTGTTGATTCTGGTGTATGGCCGGGTGTATGCAGGACTTTTATCGTTATATCACCTATTGAAAATGTTTCGCCATCCTTAGCATGATACACCTCATAACTCGTGTTGGCATTGGGACCATATACGATGGTGGCTCCGGTTTTTCGGGCTAAATCTACATGGCCAGACACAAAATCAGCGTGAAAATGAGTCTCGAAAACGTACTTGATTTTCGCCCCGGCTTTGTCGGTTTTCCTTGTGTAAGGAGATGTTTCGCGGAGCGGATCAATGATAGCCGCTTCGCCGTTGCTTTCGATATAATAGGCTCCCTGAGCAAGACAGCCCGTATATAATTGTTCGATAATCATATCATTGTATTGTACAGTTCCCGGCTAATCATATAAAAAGCTACCGCCAGAACGAACCAGCCAAACCCTTTTTTGAGTTTGTCGGGAGTTACGAAGCGGGCCAAATACATCCCGATGAAGATGCCGATAACGGATAAACCCGTAAAAGGTAGCAGAAAATTCCAGTTCAGATCGGTGTGTTGAATATCGCCCAGAAATCCGACCGACGAGTTGACGGCAATAATAAGTACTGATGTGGCGACGGCCCGGTACATAGGCAAACCAGCCAACAGCACCAGCATTGGAACAATTAAAAAACCGCCCCCCGCGCCAATCGTACCCGTTAGCAACCCTACTGCCAACCCATCGAGCGCCAAACTACCATAACGCGGGCGTCCATCGGCGGCTTCTCCCTGCTCAGGTCGGTCGCTGCGAATCATGGCACGAGCGGCAATAATCATCACAAAAGCGAAGAAATAAAGAATGGCGTTGCTCTTGGGAAGAACAAACTGCCCGAATTGGAAAAGCGGGTCGGGAAGGGCGGGCACCAGAAACCGACGGCTTAAATAGACCGATACAAACGAAGGAAGGGCAAACGCTACGGTTACGGGGAGATCGACGCGCTTTCTCCAAATATGATTTACGGAACCAACCAGTGATGTTGAGCCAACCACAAACAGCGAATAAGTCGTTGCGAGTACGGTTGGGATATGAAAAATATACACAAAGATTGGCACCGTCAAAATTGAGCCACCGCCACCGGCTAATCCAATAACCAGGCCTACGACAATAGCCGATGCGTATCCAAATAACTCCTGTTCACTCATTAGGAGACAAAACTACGGGTAGTGCGTGAGATATTTAGCCGATAGACTAATGAAAAAACGCCCTCCAACCTAAGGCTGGAGGGCGTTTTTGGCATATATCAGATTGATCTACTTGTGATCTTCAGGATTATTCAGGTGGCTATGTCGACGGCTGTACAGGAAGTACACGATAACACCAAGCGTACACCAGATGACAAACGAGATCTTGGTATCGGTCCGTAAATTGTACATCAGATACAGGTTGGCACAAATACCCAATGTAGCGACAACGGGTAGAGCAGGCGTTTTGTAGGGGCGTTCCAGGTTTGGCTCCCGAACACGCAACAGCCACACGGCTCCACAAATCATGGCAAAAGCCAGCAGGGTGCCCGACGAACATAACTCCGATACTTTATCGATAGGTGTCAAAGCGGCCACCGTAGAGACAATGGCGCCGACCAGAATCGTACTTTTCCAGGGCGTTTTGAACGTTGGGTGAATAGACGCGAACAGATTTTTAGGTAATAGACCGTCTTTGGCCATACCAAGGAAAATCCGGGTTTGACCGAGCATCATTACCAGCATTACAGACGTCAGACCGGCAATGGCAGCAATCGTGATCAGATACACTGCCCAGGTCAACCCCTGATCGGCAAATGCCTGTGCTACTGGTGCTTTCAGATCCAATGCATCGTACTTAACCATACCTGTCAGCACAAGTGAAACCAGAATGTAAAGCACGGTACAGATAATGAGCGATGCGATAATGGCAAACGGAACATCTTTCTTAGGATTGATGGCTTCCCCGGCTTGCGTCGAAACGGCGTCGAAACCGATGTAGGCAAAAAACACGATCCCGGCCGCCGTTACAATTCCGTTGAATCCGTAATGTTGCTGACCACCTGTATCAATGACTGGATTTGGGATGAAGGGAGTCCAGTTGGCAACATCAACGTAGAACGAACCCGCGATAATTACGAAAATGACAGTTGCGACTTTTAGAATTACGATGGCGTTGTTGGTGCTTGCCGCTTCTTTAATGCCTTTTACCAATACCCATGTAACGCACCACACGATCAGAAACGCAGGCAGGTTGACGGCAAACGCAAAATCAGGAATGCTCTCACCAGCTGCCCGTAGCTTCTCCGCTTTTTCCTGTGCTGTAATGGGGTCATTCATCAACCAGATGGGCGGATTGATACCTAACAGATGAAGTAATTTCTCGAAGTACCCCGACCAACTCACGGCTACCGTTGTGGCACCCATCATATATTCCAGAATTAGATTCCAGCCGATTAGCCAGGCAAAAATTTCGCCTACCGTACCATATGAGTATGCGTAAGCCGATCCTTCAACAGGTAGGATAGACGCAAATTCAGCGTAACAAAGGGCTGCAAATGCGCAGGCAACACCCGCCATAACAAAGGCAAGAGCCAAGGCGGGACCAGCCCATTCGTTGGCCGCAATGCCGGTAAGTACAAATACGCCCCCGCCAATAACGGCCCCAATACCAAGCGAGGTTAGTGACCAGCGCGTCAGAACTCGCTTAAGCTCACTCTTTTTCATGTCGGCTTCATAAGCCGCTAAAGGCTTCTTGCGCCAGATACTGGTATCGATAGGTTTTAGTTTTGTTTCCATGAAGGAAGAATTAGAGTTTGGTAATTATGCCTTTTAGAGAGAGATTATTAGGTAAAGCGTCTGGAAAGATACTGAATTGTAAGATAAAAACCAGAAAAGCCGGATGGAACGAATACCACCCGGCTTTTCTGAAACCAATTATTTATGATTGCGATGGACGAATCAACGGAGTTTTCGCTTTCTTCTCCTTTTTAGCGGTAAACTCTTCGGGCGTGGCGGGTGCCGCGCTCGTGAAGTCTGTTGGGATAGCATCGAAACCAGTTTTCTTTTCGACAACTGCGGTAATTGGAGTGCCCGTTCCTTCTTGCTCCTGATCGCGGCTCAGCGCGTCAACCACAATCGGCGTAGCAACGAATAGCGACGAATAAGTACCAACGATAACACCAATAAGCATGGCGAACGAGAAACCACGAATCGTTTCGCCCCCAAAAATGAACAGTACTAAAAGAACAAGAATCGTAGAGAAACCCGTTACGGCTGTGCGGCTTAGGGTCGCGTTCAGCGCATTGTTAATAATTGTCGGGATGCTTTCTTTCTTGCCCTTATTTTCGGCCAGGTATTCACGTACCCGGTCAAAAACCACAACGGTATCGTTCATGGAATAACCCATAATCGTCAGCAAGGCGCCCACAAACGCCTGGTCAACATCCAGCGAGAAAGGTAATACGTTGTTGAAAATCGAGAAAATAGCCAGAATGATAAGCACATCGTGGAACATGGCCACAACGGCTCCGTAGCCAAATGCCAGCTTTTTGAAGCGGATAAGGATATACAC
Organism: Spirosoma sp.; assembly: GCA_964263725.1. Classification (GTDB taxonomy): domain Bacteria; phylum Bacteroidota; class Bacteroidia; order Cytophagales; family Spirosomataceae; genus Spirosoma. Next base: position 26,781 of record CAXVWN010000011.1, on the reverse strand, counting down.
AAATACCACTGCTACGGCCAGCAGGATAGACCACAACGCGGACGTTAACAAGTCGTATGCGATAGTAGGGCCAACCTTTTGTGAACTCTCGATTTTGGCCGGATTTCCTTTAATGGTACTCAGCCCCTTGTAAACAGCAGCTTCAGCTTTTTTGTCGGCACCCGGCGTGTTATCATCAACCAGATAAGGTGTTGTTACCTTCACCTGAGTCGCTCCGATTCCTGTACCACCGTAGGTTTTTACTTCTGGTGATCCACCCAATACTGTCTCCAGCGAATTCCGAACTTCATCCGTGCTAACTGCTTTCTCGAAACGAACCACGTAAGAGCGGCCACCTTTGAAGTCAACACCCAAACCGAAACCTCTAAAAACGGCTGAAATAATACCCAAGCCAATAATTACCGACGAAACCGTATAGTATAGTTTACGGCGCGATACAAAATCAAAGTTGGAATCGGCAAACAGATTCTTTGCCCACGTCGACGAGAACGTTAATGTTTTACCATTACGGATATAATACTCAAGCAGAATGCGCGTGATGAAAATAGCCGCGAATAAAGACGTTAGAATACCGATAATCAACGTTGTGGCGAAACCCAGAATCAGACCCGTTCCGAAGATAAACAGAACGATACCCGTTAAGAAAGTCGTTACGTTTGAGTCAATAATAGACGACATCGCGTTCTTAAAGCCGTCGGCTACTGCCTGTTTGAAGGTTTTTCCTAGCTCTAACTCTTCTTTGATCCGCTCGAAAATTAACACGTTCGCATCAACGGCCATACCAATAGAGAGAACGATACCAGCAATACCAGGCATCGTTAATACGGCACCCAATGAGGCCATAACGCCCATCAAAAAGAACAGGTTGACAAGCAGAGCAATATCGGCAATAAGACCAGCGCGATTGTAATAGAATACCACAAAAGCCAGCACCAGTAAAATACCGATAATCGACGAGAGTACGCCCGCGCTAACCGCTTCTGAACCCAGCGTAGCACCCACAACGTTCTCTTCAACGATATTTGTTGGAGCAGGTAGTTTACCCGCTTTTAGCACATTAGCCATATCCTTGGTTTCTTCTACAGTGAAGTTACCCGAGATGCTGGAGCGGCCGTTTGGAATTTCATTCTGTACGTTTGGCGCCGTGTAAACAAGATTGTCCAGCAGAATAGCAACTGGGCGGCCCACATTGGCCGCCGTCAGATTTTTCCATTTACGGGCACCCTCGGGGTTCATGTTCATCGTCACTTCAGGACGGCCCCGATCGTCATAGTCATTAGATGCATCTGTAATGACGTCACCTTCGAGTGGAGCGCGGCCACCGGCTTTCTTTAGGAAATAGATGGCCAGAATTTCTTTTCCATCGGTTGCTTTGAACGTTTTGCGATCCCAGGCAAACACAACATCGGCCGGGAATAAACCCCGTACTTCAGGTGCGTTCAGAACGGCATTGGCGCGGGCAGTATCCTTCAAATAAACACCCAACTGATCTTGTCCAACCGGCAAAAATAATTGGGTTAATGCAGTGCCTTGAGCAGAAGCCGCTGCGGTATCGTTTTTGGCCGTTGAATCCTTTTTGCTTCCCTGTGCCAATTGTGACTCCAGGCTGGAACCCTTCGTGGCTGAACCCGTTGTTGGCGTCGTTGTCTTCAGAGCCGCTTTACGAGTTGCTTCCTGAGCAAGCAAATACGCACCCATTCCTTCAATGGCCGGAGCAAGTTCGTTTAAGCGATATACTTCGGTAAACTCAAGTTTAGCCGCGCCGGTCAACAGGCGACGAATACGATCTGGGTTATCTACGCCTGGTAATTCGATTTGAATCCGGCCCGAACCTGGCAACCGCTGGATATTTGGGTTAGCAACCCCAAATTTATCAACCCGAGCCTGAATGATCTGGAAAGCCCGTGTCGTCGCTCCATTCACTTCGTCGTTCAATAACTTCCGTACTTCGGTATCTGACGATTGAAAGTTGATTTTGCTCCGGTTTGCACTCGTCGCAAATACAGTTGCCAGTTTGGTGTCCGGTGCGATTTTTTTAAAGGCGCTGGCAAACAGATCAACAAAACTGGTGCTGCTTGTTTTCTGGTCTTCAGCGGCCTGCTTCAATGCTTCATTGAATTTCGGGTCGCGATTATTGCCTGACAAGCTGCGCAGAATATCGACGGGGGATACTTGCAGCACTACGTGCATACCACCTTGCAAATCAAGGCCAAGGCCAAGTTCACGTTCGGTAACTTCCTGAAGTGTACTACCCAAATAAACGGGCTCTTTCCAGAGTGAGTCGAGATAATGTTGTTTTTTCGAGCGGTCAACCAGACCCTGCTTGTTTGTAGCGTATGTCTCGGCGTCGTTTTTAATGCCCCGCGAGACAAACGTAAACGACAGGAAATAAACGCAGATGGCTGCAATTACGCCTGTCAGAATGAGTATTCCGGTTCTGTTTTGCATTGGAGAGATACACAGGCTTTGGCCTGTGATTTGGATTAAATTACCTGGGTGATAAGACGTGGAGATCGCGTTGACTCCGGAAATGGAAGATTTTGGCCTCAGCGAGTAGCTGGTTTTGGCCTACAATCGTACTTTAAGGGGCATTGGTGGCAATATGATGCCCAAAGACGTGCCTGAAATAGGAGAAATAAAAATGCGGAAATGTGAAAAAACGGAGCAGGGGGACGCTCAGTAGCAATAAAATCAACAGTGTTGGCGCAGGTAACAGGAAAGCTGTTTGTCCGGATTCTCCTAGTTGAACAGCTGGCGTAACAACCGCTTCAAATTGAGCCGCGCTCAGTTTTGCCGCCGATGAAGGCGTATCGGTAGCTTTGCCTGACTTGGCTGGTTGCGCAACTTCTTTCTGAACAACCAGCGGCTTCGCCTGCGTCACATTGCCATGACCCCAAACAGCTGTAAACAGCAGTAAGGTAGCGAGCATGAGACCTGAAAGACGTTGTAGGACGCGTGGTTGCTTCATATATTTCCTTAGCGGATGACAAATTTCGTACCAATTTTGGAAGAATGCAAATAACCGACCATAAGGGTTTTAAAATCAGCCGCGCCCGATGGTTTTTGACCCGATTCTGCCTATTCCAGGGATAAATAATTGACCAGATATAGCTGGACTGCGGGTGTCAAAACCTATGAGTCCTGTATAGCCAGATTTATAAGAAACGGCTAACTTGCGCCCATGAATCTGCACGAATTTATTCAACTCGCCTTAGCCGAAGATGTCGGTGATGGCGACCATACATCTTTATCGACAATTCCGGCTGACGCACAAAAGCGAGCCCGGTTGCTAGTGAAAGAAACGGGTATTCTAGCGGGCGTTGAGGTAGCGCAGGCCATTTTTGCCGAAGTTGACTCTGCCTTTGTTGTGGATGTTCTTCTGCCTGACGGAGCCACGATTAAGCCCGGCGATGTGGTACTGACGGTGAGCGGCAATGCCCGTAATATTCTGACTGCTGAGCGTTTGGTACTGAATTGTATGCAACGCATGAGTGGTATCGCTACCCACACCCGCGAATTGGTTGACCTGCTGGAAGGTACACGGGCAAAACTATTGGATACGCGTAAAACAACGCCTAATTTCCGCATTTGTGAGAAAATGGCGACTAAAATCGGTGGGGCGGTGAATCACCGGTTTGGGTTGTATGACATGATTTTGATCAAAGATAATCATGTTGACTATGCCGGAAGTATTGACGCGGCCATCACAAAAGCGGTTACGTATTTAAAAGAAACGGGTCGTCAACTGCGTATCGAAGTGGAAACCCGTAACCGGGCCGAAGTGGAAGAAGTTCTGCGAGTTGGACAGGTAGACGTAATTTTATTGGACAACTTTGCCCCCGAAGGTATTCGCGATATGGTGCGGCTAATCAACGGTCGATTTGTGACGGAAGCATCGGGTGGAATTGACGAAACTAATTTGCGCGCCTACGCCGAAACTGGGGTGGATTACATCTCATCTGGTGCGTTAACGCACCAGATTAAGAGCTTGGATTTGAGCATGAAAGCCTACTAACCTGTAGCGTGGTGCTTTAGCCTACCGCAACGCGGGCTAAAGCACCACGCACGCTACTTTGCTGGATTCTCGTCGATGCCTAATCGGGGCAGGGCTGGATTTAGTACGCATGGAATAATCTTGAGTCGAAAAACACGGGTTCCGGCTACGTTGAAATCACAACTATAAAAGCCCCGTTGCTTTACACCCCTGTAAACAGCTGTATAATTAACTTTAGGCGGCCAGTTATTCAGAGCTAATTCAGCCGTAATCGCATCGACCGCTTTACGAAGATTTGAGAAGAAAATAACAGTTGGTTCGCGGTGACGTAAATCGGTTAAGGAGCCAACATGATTGATTGTGACTTCGTAAATAATGCGTCCACTTAGCCTGAGTATAGGCCCTTTTGGCGTGTTTTCAGTCAAATCACTCATATGTATCAATAATATGAAAAACTATTCTAATATTTTTCAAGTACTAAACTTTTTTGCTAGGCTTGGGGTTTTACCTATAATTACGCCAATCAACGCCTGACTACTTAAAATAGTCAGGCGTTTTTTTATGGTGTACAAAAAAAGCGTCGGTCTGTCAGGCCGACGCTTTTTTATATAATATTGATTATTATTTCTTATACATCACAGCTTCTACAGCCTCCAGTGTACGTTTCACATTAGGCAAAATAACCTCAATGAGCGTAGGGGCGTAAGGTAACGGCAAATCCATACTGTTGACCCGAATAACCGGTGAATCTAAATAATCGAACGCATTCCGTTGGATGTTGTAGGTCAGTTCTGACGAAATAGCCGCCAGCGGCCATGCTTCTTCAACAATGACACAGCGGTTGGTTTTCTTTACCGATTTGATGATCGTTGCATAGTCAATTGGGCGAACCGAACGTAGGTCAATGACTTCTGCCGAGATACCATTTTTAGCTAATTCATCGGCAGCCGCTAAAGCCACTTTCATGATTTTGCCGAACGATACAATCGTCACATCATTACCTTCCCGAACAACATTAGCCAAGCCAATGGGAATCAGGTATTCTTCTTCCGGCACTTGCCCTTTATCGCCGTACATCAACTCCGATTCCATGAAAATAACGGGATCGTTGTCGCGAATGCATGATTTTAAAAGTCCTTTGGCATCGTAAGGATTGGATGGCACAACAACTTTCAGACCCGAGGTGTTGGCAAACCAATTTTCGAAGTTTTGCGAGTGTTGAGACGACAGCATTCCTGCATTACCCGTTGGCCCACGAAACACGATAGGGCAGGAGTATTGCCCACCCGACATCGACATAATTTTAGCCGCCGAATTGATAACCTGGTCAATCGCAACGAGCGAAAAATTAAAGGTCATAAACTCAATGATTGGCCGAAGCCCGTTGATGGCTGAACCAACGCCGATACCAGCAAAACCAAGCTCGGCAATAGGCGTATCAATGACCCGCTCCGGACCAAATTCGTCCAGCATACCCTGACTAACTTTATAGGCTCCGTTGTATTCGGCGACTTCTTCGCCCATTAGATAGACTAGAGGGTCCCGGCGCATTTCTTCCGTCATGGCCTCCCGCAGGGCTTCGCGGAATTGTATTTCTCTCATAATGAGTGCGTTGATTGCGTTTGGTTACTCATTCGGCCTTTTTTGGTGCCTGAATGAGATGGCAGAAAACCAGTCAAAATTAGGTAAAATGACCTGATTCGTCAAATAGGCTTTTGTAGCTTCTTCCAATACTTGTATTAACGCTCTGGAATCGGCTATAAATGGATTCGGTTGGTCGACCAAATTCGCTTTTCTAGGCCATTGGATTAGACATACTTTCTGACGGTTAGCTAATGGTTACTGGTCGTTAGCTGAACTGTTAAATAACCATAATGTTATCTATTGTTACCTTTCGTCAGCTTAGTTTTGCATCATGTCTTCTCCGAAGTAACGAGTTCTTGGCCAATATAATACACTGAAACCGTTCAAGACCTTCTGGCATGAAAAACCTCTTCCTGGCTCTTTTATTTCTCCTTCCATTTCTGACGTTTGGGCAAACGAACTCAGGCCGTATTAGTGGTATACTTACCGATTCGATCACTACTAAACCTGTTCCATTTGCCACAATAGCTCTTCAAACGTTGGATAATAAACTTATTAACGGGGTAACAACCGACGATAAGGGAGCCTTCTTGATGGATAAAATTGCTCTGGGCACCTATAAATTGATTATTTCATCCGTTGGCTATCGCACCAAAATCATTGATAAGATTGTACTTACAGCCGGAAGTCATTTACTTGATTTAACGCAAATCACCGTTTCGCCCAGTAGCCACAACCTCAAAGAAATAGAGGTCGTTGGTCAGAAGGCCTTGGTTGAGGATAAAGGTGACAGATTGGTTTACAATGCCGAAAAAGATGTGTCGAACATCGGCGGAACGGCTGTTGATGTGCTACGGAAAGTGCCCATGTTGACTGTTGATTTGGATGGTAATCTCAAAATGCGCGGCAGTGGTAATATTAAAGTATTGGTCAACGGAAAACCGTCAAGTATTATGGCGCGAAATCTGGCTGATGCGTTGAAACAAATGCCTGCCAATATTATTAAATCGGTTGAGGTGATTACCAGCCCCGGCGCGAAATATGATGCTGAAGGCTCGGCGGGCGTCATTAATACTATCACTAAAAAAACAGTAGAGGGAACGAATGGAACGGTTAATGTGACGGCTGGTAATTTGGACCGTTCGGTGGGTGGTAACCTGAACGTGAAGGGAAAAAAGCTTGGTTTGGCCATTTCGCTTAATGGCTATCAACATCGGGAGATTGGCGAAAATAATACTACTCGTACAGCTCTTACCGATGAGAAACCCACTAGCCTGCTCAACCAAAGTACCTATCGTGATAACACCAGTACGGGCGGCTATGGCGAGATGAGTCTGGATTATGACCCGGATACGACAAATCGACTTAACTTTTCGGCTAATGCCTGGGGTGGTAATTTTCCGTCGAACAGCACGCTCGATAGTCGCCTTGCTGACCCACAGGGTATTGTATTACAGCAATACCACCGCGATATTCAGTTTCGTAATCCCTATGGCAATACTGAATTTAATTTTGGCTGGACCAAGTCATTTAAGAAACCGGGGCAGGAATTCTCAGCGCTAATCCAATATGCCCGAATGCCTGACAATTATTACTACACGATTCGGCAAACGGGTATGCAATCTGAAATACCAACCTATCTGGAACGAAGTACCAACCTTAGCCGCAATAACGAATACACGTTTCAGACAGATTATGCGCACCCATTTACAGTCCATACGAAACGCGATACGCTCAATTTTAAAGTAGAAGCCGGAGCTAAAACCATTCAGCGCGATATTGGCAGTGAGTTTGTCATTGAGCAGGCCACAACTGGGCTCGAAGCCGATTACATGGTTGATCCGACCCGATCAAACGAGTTTACCTACAATCAGCAGGTAGTAGCAGGGTACACATCGCTGAAAATGGACACGAAACGCAAATGGAATTTGGCCGCCGGTGTGCGAATTGAGCATACCAATATTCAAGGGGATTTTGTGTCGTCGCAGAGTAAATTTACCAACCACTATCAGAATCTGATTCCGAGTTTTTCGGTGGCAAAAACTTTCCGCGACAAGCATACCGTTAAGGTTAGTTATACCCAACGAATCTCGCGACCTTTAATCTGGTACTTAAATCCCTATAAGAATTACAGTGATCCCAAAAATATCCAGACTGGCAATCCGTTCCTAAACCCTGAGTTAACCCACGCTACCGAGCTATCGTATAGTACATTCGGAAAAGAAGGGACCTCGTTTAATGCCGCTCTATTTTGGCGGCAAACGAATAATTCCATTGAGTGGCTTTCGACCGTAGATTCTCAGGGAGTGGCGCTAACTACCCCTCAAAATATTGGCCGGAATGCGAGTTATGGAGCCAACATGAACCTATCGTTACAGCCTAATAAACGATTTAATAGTAGTGTTGGTACCGAACTCACGTATGTGGATCTGACGAGTACATCACTCCGCCAGCAGACCAATGGGTGGGTTTGGAATGTTAGCTCGAACGCATCTTATAAGTTGCCCAAAGATTTTACACTACAGGCCAATGGCTATATTGGATCGGGCTGGATATCGCTTCAAAGCCGAAATTCAGGTTGGTATTATTACGGGTTAGCGGCCAAGAAAGAGCTGATGGATAAAAAAATTAGCTTAACCCTAAACGTCAATAATCCTTTTAATCGGGATGTTCGAATGACGAGTGATCAATTTGCTCCCACCTTCACGGCGCAAGGCACATCACTTTTTGTAAATCGTTCGGTGCGATTAACCTTCAGTTATAAGTTTGGGAAAATGAGTACAGGCGGAAAGCAGAGTAAAAAAATCCGTAACGACGATAACAAAGGTGGTAATCAATAACACGCCTGTATAAGCCGGGTGTTTATAAGGCTATAAGCTAATGCAAGATAGGCTGATACCATCATCGTACCACCGCCAGTTTACCCGCCAACCCTTCAGAACCGTCGGCTGTAACGACCACAATCAGGTAAATGCCCGTTTGTGCCATGCGCCCCTTATAATCTCGAAGGCCCCATGTAGCCGTACCACCCTGCGACCGGGTTTCATAAACCAATTGCCCGCCCGCGTCGAGAATTTTTACTGTTGCGTTATCAGTCAGGCCGTTTATGCCGACTGTTCCTGTAAAATCAGGTCTGACCGGGTTGGGGAAAATAGTTAGATGGTTGAGTGTATCGACGGGTTCCGTTGCAGAGCCTCGGTAAGAAACCAAACCGCCAGGCTGGTCAGACGTTCCGGTTTCAATGAATACCTTTCCGCTGATGGGTTCAATAGCCAGCGCCTGAATCGTGTTGTTTGGGAGTGGACTATTACTGGCTGTAAATGTATCCAGAAGCTGCGAACCGTCGGGAGCAACGTGATAAAGACCATTACGCGTGCCAAGCCATTTTCGATTGCCACCATCGACGGCTATCGCCGTAATAAGTTCATTAGCCAGCAACCGACGCCGGTTGAGTAGGGGAGGCTGTGCATCAATGGCAGTATCAAAGGCACCGGCTGGGTTATCAAATACCGTTGGGCCAAGGTCTGTACCTACCCAGATAGCACCGTTTCGGTCTTTTACTACTGCTCGAATGGTATTGGTCAATAACCCACCCTGTCCAGTTCCGGTACCTAAAAACCGGCTTCGGTTTGTTTGAGGGTCAACAACTAACAAACCGCCACCCAAATCGGGCCGGAGCCACAAAAAGCCATTGTCATCAGGCACAATCTGTACAATGTTTGTCTGGCTGACTATCGGAAACGATTGAAACTGGCCGTTGGCTCGGCGGACGTGTAAGGTGGCTTGTTGCGTGTTGGCCCGCCCGGTTGTGAGCCACAAGTTTCCGTCGAGATCAGTTGCCAGACTGGTAATAAATGGGCTGATCGTAGCTGGTAAAGTGACCGCTGTAGGTGCTTGCCCTTCGGCTTGACTCCACAAGCCGCTGCCAAAACTGCCTAGATAAAGTTTTTGCTCAGACGTTAAATAAGCCGCTGAATTGAACCCACGCGTTAATCCGGCAACTGGATTACTGATCCAGCGTTCGTTTGGTACCGACAATAATTCCACGGGTGGCTGATTGACTGTCAGTAGTGTAGCGTCCAGAGGGCCGGTTGGTATAGCCGCTAATGTTTGGGAATAAGCATATAATTGGGCAAATTGATCACGGGTTGGCCCTTCGGGTGCGATGCGCTGAAAAGTGCCTGAACTACCACTCAACAAACCATTTTTTGCATCGGCGACCCATACCGCATTGCCGTCGGCTATTACCTCCCGTGGGTCGGCAAGCAATGGACCGGTGAATGTACCAACCCCTGACAGGGTTACGGCCTTATCTGTAGCTATAACTAAGCCTGATAAAACAGGAAATTGCCGGATAATGGAATTCGTGAGCGGTTGCGTTAATATCCATCGACCCGTTTGCCGCTCGTAAATGCCCTGGCCATTGACAGTTGCCGACAACCGCCCCTGGTTAACGACAATTGACTCTGTTTGCAATCCGGGAGCGGTTACCAACTGCCAGTTGGCCGGATCAACGATATTGACATTAGCGGCAAAGCGCACCGAACGAAGTCGACGCCCGGTTTCTGTTTGTTGTATTGGTGCTGTCAGCGCATATAAACTATCGGTCGTAGCGGCCGTCTGGAAAACAGGAAGTGGTGTGCCGTCTGTTCGTTGACTGAAATAGGTATCCCGAATTTCGTTCTTCAACAAATCCAGCACCACAAGTCCAAAATCGGTACTGAGGTAGGCGTTATTCCCAATTCGGTTGAGGTGATTGATGCCTCGGGCGGCTGGTAATGTAGTGGCTGAAACGATTGTATTTACATTTGCGACTGTACCTGGTTCGCCGGTATCCGTGAGGCTTAAAAAATCCAGATTGCCGTTTCTATACCCAATAAGTATCCGTTTCTGGTCGGAAAAGTAGAGCAACCGGCTGATACCAACGTCGCTCAGTCCCTCCTGCTTGCCAATTGCGGTGGTTTCGTTGGTGGTTTTGTCATAGTAGAAAAAACCGTTTTGTGTAGCGGCATATACTTTGTTTCCAACGATGGCTACCGATTGTCCTGACTGGTAACTAACATGAGTTTGCCAGGTGCCAATTTGAGCAAATGATGATTGATAAATGATAAATAATGAATGGGCAAAAAGCAACGATCGCCAAAATGTTGAAGACAATTTTTTGATCCGCCATTGATTCACTGCTGGTTCTTTTTTAGTCTTCATCATCGCACCGGCGACTTGGTCGTCATTCATCATTGGCAATATCCTCATAAGCCCACTCTTTCCGCCCTGCATCGTCGCCCAGGTTGAAACAGCGTCGGCATCGCGCTTCATAGCTATCCGTTTCGCCCAAAAGTACGCGTTCCTGCGAGGGAACCAGTCGATACGAATACTGGGCAATGTCGCCACAAATCACACAAATGGCGTGAACTTTGGTAACGTATTCGGCAATGCTCATCAACTGGGGCATGCAGCCGAACGGTTGTCCGGAAAAGTCCATATCCAACCCGGCAACAATAACACGTTTACCCTGGTTAGCTAACAGATTACAGACACTCGTAATGTCTTTATCGAAAAACTGAGCTTCGTCGATCCCTACAACATCACAATTACCAGCTAACGTTGGAATCTGGCTCGCTGTTTGCACAGGCGTCGAGTGAATGGTAAGGGCCGAGTGTGAAACGATATTTTCGTCGTGGTAACGCGTATCTATTGCGGGTTTAAAAATTCTAACGTTCAGTTTTGCAATTTGGGCACGGGTAAGCCGACGGATTAATTCTTCGGTCTTGCCCGAGAACATGGAGCCGCATATGATTTCAATCCAACCAGTGCGGAGATGGGGCGGGTCGCGTCGTCGGGAGGGTTCAATAAACATTAGGTATTAGTTGTCTTAAAGCCAGTTACTTACTTTTTGCCGAACACGTCATGCGATTTGGCCATTTGCTTAATTCTCGGTCAGGAATCGCTTTTTTTAACGTTATTTATAAACAAAAATAGGTTTGCGACCGAAAATTTTATCTTTACAAAACAAAGGCTTTTCCTAATGTCGAACAAGTTTAACGCCAACGCCCTTGCTGAATATAGCAAGTCCTACGCCCGTCGGATAGCCGCTGATTTTTTTCAGCATCAAGCGACTATTAGTGGGAAGCAAATTCTATCGCTGACGCCTATTAGCCAGATTAATCTGTTTGTTATTAGTAGTTTATCGGACAAATGGCAAGCCGATGCCGCCAAATTTCGCAGCCCTTATTTTGATTTTACCGACGCTGATGTTCAGGAAGCGTTGCAAAATTTTATGAATGTTGTGTCACAACATATTTCGGTTCGGCGCGAGCATCTCGAACCATTGTTGGCCGATGCTACACGCCGAACCATCATCATGATTTTCGATCCTCGGGCTTATTTCGACGATCTGCTACGTGGTCAGCCTGAATTTACGCTGACGGCCGACGCGCTCAAGCAAATTATACGTTACACAAAACTTAATCAGTTTATTCCGGCTCATATCATGCAGCGAATGAATGGTAAGCCGTTTGTATATGCTAATCAGGCACTGGGTTTTCTGGATGAAGCATTGACACAGCGGGGGCATGAACTGGAACATTACGATAAGTTTGTGGCCCTGTTTTCGGAGAAGTTGCCGATGGATACATCGGCCTTATTGCGGAGTCATATTCCAGATAGCATTCCGGCAGCTCCACTGCGTTCTTTTTTCGACACGGCTACCGAGCCCACCGTTCCACCGGCACCGTTGGTGGCTACAGAAACTTCTGTGACAGGAATATCTGATGGAACCGGAATCAACATACCTGCTATACCTCCCCAGCCATATCCAACTTTTTCTACTGAAGAGGCAGATAGCTTAATATCAACTGGTGGCGCCCTGTTTCTTGACGGCTATGCCGGTCCAGACCCCGTTTCACCCGTCAGCCAGCCGTCGCAGCTACCAACACTCAACAATACACAACCTGCTATAATCGAAGACTCACAACCTGCCGGTTCATTCGATACGACACCTACGCTAAACGATACTTTACGGGGTACAATCTCTGCTGAACCAGCTACTGTGGCTGAAACGTTTCATCGAGCACCCATCGAAAGTATTGCACGTAGTATTTCGCTGAATCAGAAATTTCGGTTTATTAATCAGTTGTTCAACGGTGCTTCGAGTGATTATAATCAGGCTATTGAGGAAATTGACACGCTAAATAATTATGGTCAGGCACTCGATTTGATTTCATACCGTTATGCCTCCCAATATTTGTGGGATATGAGCAGTGATGAAGTAAGTGAATTGGTTGAAATTCTAAAACGTCGATTTTCGTAAAATACAATTGATAGTCATGTGTCTACTTTTGTGTTAAATGTATCTTTTTGTGGTTCTCTTCGTCTATACCACATCAGATTCACTTGACTATAAAGGACTTTGCGAATAATCTACCTGTTTATAGTGGCCGGATGGATGGCCATTTGTCCTGCTTTTTCTCAAGTCAATGAATCATCTTATCAAGGTGATAATCGGTCGGCTGATGCGATTAGTCGGCATTTGCAGGATTTATTTCCGGTTCAAACAGAAGGGGTTGACTATCAGTCCATTTATGACGCGTTAACCCAACTCTACGCCAACCCACTCGATTTAAATGTTGCCACCCGCGACGAGTTGGAAGCAACATACCTACTTACCGAACGCCAGTTGGGCAACCTGGCAACCTATCGTACTGAATTCGGCGATTTACTATCTATTTATGAACTTCAGGCTGTGCCGGACTTCGACCTGCCAACCATTCGACGCTTATTGCCATTTGTGACAGTTGCCGGTAATCCAGGACTATTTGGGGCGTTACCTACTCCGACTGATAATTATTTGATTGTTCGTTACGAACAGCTTCTGGAGCAGCAAAAAGGATTCTCGGAAGCGACGCCCGATACTAAAGGAAACCTCCCTACGCGTTATCTGGGCAATTCAGGCCAATTATATGCCCGTTATCGATATAGTCGTCCCCGCGCTTTCAGCATTGGGCTAACGATGGAAAAAGATCCTGGTGAAACAATGGGCTGGCAACCGTCGGCGCGCCGATACGGAGCGGATTATGTGTCGTTTCATGCGCAGGTACAGAACCGGGGCAAGTGGCGTAGCATTCTGGTAGGCGATTATCAACTGCAAGTCGGGCAGGGGTTAGTGTTGTCGGCGGGGTTTGTCTTGGGTAAAAGTTCCGAAACTGTACAGACCGTTCGTCGGCCAACGTTGGGTGCCCGGCCCTACACCTCGCTGACAGAATACGGCTACTTTCGGGGTGCCACCGCCACTTATGCTTTTCATAAGACACTCGACCTCACCTTATTTGCTGCTCGCAACCGACGGGATGCGAACATGAACCAAGACTCTTTAATCACCATTGCTACATCACTGCAAACGTCGGGATTACACCGTACCCAATCCGAACTCGACGATCAAGGAAGTTTAGTTGAAACAAACATTGGTGCGCATCTACTTTATCACAACCGCCGACAAGTTCAACTTGGATTAACTGTATTGCAGACAACATTTGATACATTTTTTCGGCGACGCGATCTGCCTTATAATCAATATGAATTTACGGGTAAGCAAAACCTGGTTGTTGGCGTACATGGCGGTTATGTCTGGCGCAATTGGAATCTATTCGGCGAAATAGCCCGCAGCAGTGGGTCTGCAACAAATTCGGGTGGAATTGGGGCTGTTGGTGGAGCGCTGGTCAGCCTGACCAAAAAGATTGATTTGGCTATCGCCTTACGTCATTACGACCGAAATTTCCATAGTTTTTATAGCAACGGATTTAGCGAAGGTAGCCGTACAATTAACGAATCGGGTGCGTATTTAGGATTGAAGTACACTGTGTATCGTAAACTGACGTTAGCTGGGTTTGTCGATTATTTTAGCTTTCCTTGGCTAAAGTATTTAGTGGATACGCCATCCAAAGGATTTGATTATTTACTTCAGGCTCGCTATACGCCAAATCGAAAAACGGCTTTTTATGCTGTGTACCACGAAGAGCATAAGCAGAAAAACCTGACGGTTGATAAGGTCAAGGCGGTGGTTGGAACAACGCGACGGAGTTATGCCCTAAATGCTGACTATGTGCTGATGCGGGGATTATCGTTCCGGTCCAGGGTGCAGTGGGGCGGATTTACCTATGCGGGTCAGCCAGCTTCGCGCGGATTTGCGCTTGTGCAGGATGCCACCCTGGATTTGCGGAAGCTGAGCTTGAGCGGCCGGGTAGCCTTGTTCGGTACAGATGATTATGATAGTCGTCAGTACGTCTATGAACGAGATGTGCTTTATGCGTTTTCGTTTCCGGCCTATTTTAATCGGGGCATCCGACATTATTTACTGGCTCAGTACAGCCTAAGCCGCCAATTGACCGTTTGGGTACGTTGGGCCAGAACAGACCTAACCAATCAGGATACCGTTGGCTCTGATCTTGACCAAATTAACGCACCACACAAAACAGAAGTAAAAGTACAGGCTCGGTGGCGGTTTTAAACCGTTTTCCTTTCCATCTCCCGAATCAACTTGTTTGCGTTAATAAACTCATTCAACTCTTTTACATTCGATTGAGTCAGCGTGCTACTATTGCCCTCCCAGAGTTTATTACCCTGATAAAGAAACATGATCTTCTCGCCAATTTCCATCATCGAATTCATATCGTGAGTAATCACAATGGTTGTAATTTGATATTCATCGGTGATTTCAGAGATAAGTTGATCAATCTTAATGGATGTCAAGGGGTCGAGACCGGAGTTGGGTTCATCGCAGAACAAATATTTAGGGTTCAGGACAATGGCGCGGGCAATGCCCACCCGTTTTTTCATCCCACCACTAATTTCGGATGGCATCCGATCGCCCGCATTTTCCAGCCCGACGCGTCGTAGACACTCGTTTGCCCGGTCTACTTTCTCGCTTTCCGACTGTTCGGTGAGCATATCGAGCGGAAAGCGAACATTTTCGAGTACGGTCTTTGAATCGAATAAAGCCGATCCCTGAAACAAAACGCCCATTTCACGCCGAATGGCTTTCTGCTCATTTAAGTCACTGGTCAGAAAATTTCGCCCATCGTAAAGAACCTCCCCCGTGTCAGGTGCAACTAACCCAATCATGCACTTCAGCAATACACTTTTACCCGTGCCACTACCGCCAATAATCAGGCTTGTATCGCCCGGCTTAAAGCTTCCGTCGATGCCCGCCAGCACTTGTCTATCGCC
This sequence comes from Spirosoma sp., assembly GCA_964263725.1. Lineage (GTDB taxonomy): Bacteria > Bacteroidota > Bacteroidia > Cytophagales > Spirosomataceae > Spirosoma. The sequence goes on along the minus strand of CAXVWN010000011.1, from coordinate 10,982 downwards.
GAAAGATTTCGATATGTTTTTGATATCAATCATAATAATGAGCGAAAGAGTAAACAAGCGAAAGAGTGACAGGCGTATCAATTTGCTCATTCACTCGTGCGCTCGTTCATTCTTTATGTAAGTAATAACTGCGTCAGTACAAAGTCTGCGGCTACGATGGCAATGCAACTGTTAGTAACGGCAGAGGTTGAAGCTGCACCAACTTCGAGGGCGCCACCACTAACATTAAAGCCCTGATAGGCCGAAATTGTCGAAATCAGAAAAGCGAACACAACTGTTTTGATAAGTGCGAACGCAATGCCAAATGGCTTGTATTCAAAACGAAGACCAGAGATATAATCTTCAGGAGAGATAACGCCCGCCAGTGTTCCGGCAATGTAGCCGCCCAAAATCGCTAAAAAGCCCGCCATGATAACCAATAATGGAAACATCAATACCGATGCCACGACCTTTGGTAATATCAGATAAGAGCTTGAATTGATTCCCATAACTTCCAATGCATCAACCTGTTCGGTAATTCGCATCGTACCCAGTTCGCTGGCGATATTAGAGCCTACCTTGCCTGCCAGCACAATACAGGATAGTGTTGGCGCTAATTCCAGAATAGAACTGTCTCGCACGATAAGCGCGATAATATTCTTTGGAACGAATGGATTGGTAAGGTTGTAAGCGGTTTGAACACAGGTGACGGCACCGATAAATATATTGACCAAGGCTACGATGAATATCGAGCCGACGCCAATGGAGGTGCATTCATTCAGGATGAGCGTCAGATAAACACGAAGTTTCTCCCGGTTTCGGAAGAGAGTGCCCAGAAAAATAAAGTAACTGCCTATTCGTGACATAAAAGCGTATAGAAAAACGAATGGACCTCATCAATGGTGGTCTTGATAGTATCCATTCGGGAGAACCCTCGTAAAGATAGAATGGTTTCTGACGTAACTTGCGTCATAGCTTATCCGTAGCCTTATTGGCGTTGAAAAGCGGATAAACTGCCCGCTAAAAGTCGAAATAGAATACCGTTATTATATATGAATCCATTAGTTGTTGTAACCGGTGGTACTAAAGGCATTGGCCGGGCTATTGCCAACCGCTTTGTGGCCGAAGGTTTTGATGTTGTAGTTTGTGCCCGTTCGGTTGAGGATATACAAGAACCGAAATTGCTGCCTTTTGCGGCTGATCTTGCCACCCGAGAAGGGGTCAATAGCCTGATCGACTATGTTCACTCGCTCGATCGGCCTGTAGAGGTATTGGTTAATAATACGGGAATATTTCAGCCGGGCCAGATTCATAATGAAGCTGAGGGAACGTTTGAGCAACTAATCAATACTAATGTTGCCAGTGCATATCACTTGACTCGTGGGCTATTGGGTGGTATGATTTCCCGTCGGCAAGGGCATATTTTCATGATGTGTTCTACGGCCAGTATCACGGCCTACACCAACGGCGGTTCCTATTGTATCTCCAAATTTGCCTTGTTGGGTATGAGCCGGGTTTTACGTGAAGAACTGAAACCACATGGTGTTAAAGTGACGGCCATTTTGCCCGGTGCCACACTTACGTCCAGTTGGGAAGGAACGGACTTGCCCGAAGAACGTTTTTTGAAACCCGAAGATGTAGCCGACAGCACGTGGGCGGCTTACTCGCTTTCAAAAAGTGCCGTTGTTGAAGAAATGCTTATTCGGCCACAATTAGGGGATATTTAGGTAAATCAAATGGTCTGGTTAGTAGGTAAACCAAGCAAACCGCCACTAATTAATGCCTAACGACTACCGACTTTTCGTATCTTGCGATTAATTCATCTGTTCCTGACCTAGTAACTGTTCACCATTAACTGATTATTATTACGAATGGCTTCCGTTGAGTATCTGGGTATTGACGTCGGCGGCACGAACGTCAAAATGGGCATTGTCGATGCCAATACCGGTAAAATTTCTAATTTCTATAGCCACGACACGATCAGCTGGCGGGAATCAGGACACTTTGTTGATCGCTTTGGCGACGCAGTGGCGTTGCAACTGTTCTCAAATAAAGATGTAAAGCAAGTTGGTATTGGTTTGCCTGGTATGCTTAATCGTGAGCGTACAATTCCACTGGAAATTACGGCTATTCCTGAAATCAATGATGTCCCGATGGTGGATTTGCTGAGTAAGCGATTTCCGGGTATTCAGTTTTTTCTGGCTAATGATGCCAATGCAGCCGCTTTAGGTGAATACTACTTTGCCGAAGAAAAAATTACTGAAAATTACATCTTTATCACGCTTGGAACGGGCGTGGGCGGAGCGGCCATCATTAACAAGAAAATATTTACCGGGGGCGACGGAAACGCTATGGAACCTGGTCATATTCCGTCGCGCAATGGCCGAGTATTGGAGCGCAACATCGGTAAGAAAGAGTTGCTCGATTTAGCCAATGAACGCAGACGCGAATACAAAGGGGAGACGCATCTGTCCAACGACGGCGACATTTCTACAACGGGTTTAGTCGCTGCAGCTGCTGAGGGCGATGAACTGGCGCTTCAAATCTGGACGGAAGTGGGTGAAATGCTGGGCGAAGGTTTAGCCGCGCTCATTAAAGTATTAGACATCAAGCAGGTATTAATTGGTGGCGGCTTATCGGCTTCATTTGATTACATCCTACCCGCTGTTAATAAGACTCTTGATTACTGGCTAAATGAATACTACAAAAACGGATTGAGCATTAAACGGGCCACACTCGGAAACGACGCGGGACTGCTTGGTGCTGCCTCACTTTGTTTTGAATAGTTTAATTGAGCCATTTAATAAGAAAGAGCAAGGGGCTTTATAAAGTCCCTTGCTCTTTCTTATTAAATGATATTAACCTCTGGCGAGATCGTAACACCAAACCTAGCCAGTACAGATTCCTGCACTTTTTTCGCGAGTAGCAAAATTTCGTCACCGGTAGCCTTGCCATAGTTGACCAGTACTAGAGCCTGTTTGGTATGAACCCCTGCGTCGCCGGACCGATAGCCTTTCCAACCCGCCTGTTCGATCAGCCAACCCGCCGGAACTTTCACAACATCGTTATTGACAGGATAACCGGGCAAGGCAGGATACTGAGCTTTCAATTCATCAAACTGCGTTTTGGGAATTTCGGGATTTTTGAAAAAACTGCCTGCATTACCAATTTGAGCTGGGTCGGGTAGCTTGCTGCGCCGAATTCGAATAACAGCATCGCTGACCGCTTTAATAGATAGATTCTCGTCTGATACGCCCATCTCAGCCAACGTTTCCCGAATGGCTCCGTATCGAGTATGAAATGTTGGCTGTTTATCTAGCTGAAAAGTAACATTTGTGATAATGTATTGACCTTTCAACTCCCGTTTGAAAATGCTCTCACGGTAGCCAAAGGCACAGTCTGCATGAGTGAAGGTTCGTTTTTCGCCAGTTAAAATATGAATGGCTGTTAACGACTCAAAAATTTGCTCTAACTCAACGCCGTAAGCACCAATATTTTGCATCGGTGCCGCCCCAACTGTGCCAGGTATTAACGACAAATTTTCGGCGCCTGCGTATCCTTTTTGAACGCAGAACGTCACAAACTCATGCCAGTTAACACCGGCGCCGGCCGTTATGTAGATGTGATTATCTTCATTACGAACGATTTTAGTACCCTGTATATTTACTTTGACAACTAATCCATCAAAATCGTGGCATAAGAGCACATTACTGCCTCCGCCAAGAATTAGTTTAGGTTCATCAATAAATTCAGTCAGTTGAAGTAACGTCTGGAGGTCGTCCTCGCTGCTAATATCGACCCAATACCGTGCGTTGGCATCAATTCCGAGCGTATTATATGGTTTAAGCGATACGTGGCTTTGTATGTTCAGCATGTATAATGCATAATGAATGCTTAAAATTAACCAAATTCTGGGATGGGTTTGTACGTATAGGTAGTCGCTTGAGTTATTACAATGACAAAATGGCTATTTTTGCAATCTCATTTGACAAATATATGCGGTCCGGTTTCAGTGAAGTTTTTGTGTTGGGGTTACTAATCATGACGGGTTGTGCCAGTAGTAGGCCAACTACGTCGGGCCGGTCTACTATAGATTACAACAGTTATAACGAAGATTTATCTTCGGTAAGACCTGTATACACTGCTACATCGACAACTCCTCTTAATAACCCTCCAACATCGACAACTTTAGCAACCACCGCGCCTGCTTCACCTCGTAGAAATGAGGTACGTAAAACAAATGCCCCAATTGAGGCTTTACATATCAATCGTCGGCTCGATATGGTACTTGATACCATTGCTACACAAAATCGATCTATCCGGTATGCACCGGGTTTTCGTGTTCAGGTATATGTAGGTAATCAACGCAAAGATGCTGATGCGGCCAAACTGCTGATTTCTCAAAATTTTCCGGAATTGAGCCCGTATTTGACGTATAATCAGCCAACATACAAGCTGAAAGTTGGTGATTTTATGCGTCGCATGGATGCAGAACGATACTATGCATCCATACGACGTTTGGTAGAGTCTGCTCAGTTACAGCCCGACAAAGTAGATATACGAAGAAGCTTATTAATAAAATAAGTAGCAAACTGACGTGTAATTATTTGCTAAATGTTACCTTTAATTAATTTGAAAAACATAAAGTACTGCATTTTATATATTTGAATACTATGAAAAAAGCGTTAGTTACCGGGATTACCGGACAGGATGGAGCCTACTTGGCCGAATTACTTTTGGAAAAAGGGTATGAAGTACACGGAATCAAACGCCGGAGTTCGCTCTTTAATACGCAACGAATCGACCACCTATATGAAGATCCGCACGAAAAGAATGTGCACTTCAAGCTTCATTATGGTGATTTGTCTGATTCAACCAATATTATTCGTATCATCCAGGAAGTACAACCCGACGAAATTTATAACCTCGGTGCCATGTCGCACGTACGGGTGAGTTTTGATGAGCCGGAATATACAGCTCAAGTGGATGGAATTGGTACACTTCGTATTCTGGAAGCAGTTCGCCTGCTTGGTTTAACCGAAAAAACAAGAATCTACCAAGCATCAACGTCTGAGCTTTATGGCGGTGTTCAGGGCCATGCTCAGTCAGAAACGACACCGTTTTATCCTCGTTCGCCCTACGCTGTTGCTAAGTTGTATGGTTATTGGATTACGGTTAACTATCGTGAAGCTTATAATATGTATGCCTGCAACGGTATTCTATTTAATCATGAATCACCACTACGGGGCGAAACATTCGTAACCCGGAAAATTACACGTGCCGTGTCGCGTATTGGCCTGGGTTTGCAGGATAAAGTATATCTGGGTAATCTTGACTCATTGCGCGACTGGGGCCATGCTAAAGATTACGTTGAAGCGATGTACCTGATTCTTCAGCAGGAAAAACCCGAAGATTTCGTAATTGCTACTGGTGTGACGACCAGTGTACGTGATTTTGTGCGAATGTCGTTTGCTGAAATTGGCGTTGAACTGGAGTTTACCGGCGAAGGCGTTTCGGAAGTAGGTACGGTCATTAGTTCGACGAACCCTAATTTCACCGTCGAAGTTGGCAAAGCGGTGGTGGCTGTTGACCCTCGTTACTTCCGCCCAACGGAGGTAGATTTGTTGCTGGGTGATCCAACTAAAGCGATGACTAAGCTGAACTGGAAACCGAAATATGATCTTCCTGCATTAGTAAAAGACATGATGACTGCTGATATTGATCTGTTCCGTCGTGATCAACTTCTGACCAGCAGTGGCCATCAGGTACTAAACTATTTTGAGTAGATATAAAAGATAGGCTAATCACTTATACAAATGAGTAGCCTATTGGGCGGTCAGGTTTAAGAATCCGACCGTTTTTTTACAGAAAAGGCGTCCGGTTTTTAAACCGGACGCCTTTTCTGTAAATTCTTAACTAAACCTACCTTACACGGGTACGGCGTAATAATACATCCGCGAACTATTGGGATACATACCAATCAGCATTAGGCCTTCACCTTCTTTTACGGCTGACATGATAGCCTGAAGGTCTTTCGTCGTTTTTACGTTCTTGCCGTTCGCTTTTACGATAATGAAGCCTTCTTCAACATCAGTTTCGGCTAGTTTACCATCCACAATCTTCTTCACCCGAACACCACCCGTAACGCCCAATTGCTTGGCATCTTGTGCGGATAGGTCTTCGAAGCTGGCTCCCAGGGAGCTCAAAGATGCATTCACCGTTGCAACTTCTGCCTTTTTGAGAACGTCGCGTCCGCCGTTACGGTTACGCAATTCAACTTTAACGTCGCGTTCACTACCATCGCGGTTGATTGTAACATTCACAATATCACCCGGACGACGACGACCAATGATTTCACGCATCTGAGCGTCTGAATCGAGCGGCTGGCCTTCCATTTTTACGATAACATCGCCTTTTTTCAAACCGGCAGCTTCTGCAGCGCCTTTTTCAACAACGTTTTCAACGTAAATGCCACGACCTACTTTTGCGCCTTTTTCCTTAGCTACAGTGCTATTCAGTTCAATAGGGAGAATACCAATGTAACCGCGTTGTACAGTACCATACTTGAGTAAATCAGCCGATACTTTTTTGACAAGTGATACAGGGACTGCAAAGCCATAGCCACTGTAGTAGCCGGTTGCTGATGCAATAGCGGAGTTGATACCTACTAATTCACCGCGTAAATTGACTAGTGCTCCACCCGAATTACCTGGATTGATAGCAGCATCCGTTTGAATAAACGCTTCTACAGGAGAATCGGGTTTCGCATCCGTTTTGCTAATGTTCTGATCTAAAATACCAATCCGACGGCCTTTTGCACTAACAATACCAGCCGTAACGGTTGATTCCAGATCAAGTGGATAACCAACAGCCAATACCCATTCGCCTAATTTCAATGCGTCAGAGTCGCCAAGGATGATAGACGGCAGGTTTGTTGCATCTACTTTAATAACGGCTAGATCTGTCAATGGATCGGTGCCAATTACTTTAGCTTTGAAACTGCGTTTATCGGTCATGATAACCTCAACTTCATCGGCGTCCTGCACAACGTGGTTATTTGTAATGATATAACCGTCTTTGCTAATGATTACGCCTGAGCCAGAGGCCTGGCCCTGCTGCCGACGGGGTTGCCGCTGGCTACCACCAAATTCACCGCCAAAAAACTCCCGGAAAATATCAGGAACCTGTTGCTGACGCACTGTTCTGGTCATCGTTGTACGAATATGTACAACAGTTGGCGTTACGGCTTCGGCCGCCGTAGAGAAATCGCCTGGATTGGCGTTAGGATTGTTTCCCGGCATTGATGCCAGGCGTCCCAAAATAGTCGGTGCTGAAGACGACTCGTTAAAAATCACATCCCGCTTGTTGAAGCCCAACAGGTTGTAAGCGGCCAACGTCACAACACTCGACAAGAGTGCCATTAACGCCAATAATTTCCAGTTGCTTTTCATAATAAAATGGGAAAATCTAATTGCTTGCTTTTTGTGTTAGAGCCAGATTTGTCTGTCTGGTAATATAACGGAAAGGAGCTTCCGAAAAATCCGACTGGTATGCGTCCTTAACAAAATTTAACAGGGGTTTGTTAGTACGATCTAAAAGACAGGTTTTCGCCATATACTACTCTTAAAATAGCCATCTATTAGGTAGTTTTGCAATTTTTATACCAATGGTTTCAATGGCTATATATAACGACGGATTGTCATTAAACAGGGATGAATTCTTGAAAAATATGTCAAAATGGCTGTAAAAAATTGCGTTATACGCTGTTGCTACTACCCACGTAGCACGAAGATGCCTCTGTATTTACAAGAAAAGTTAGGGATAGGCGGCTACTTTATAGTCAGCGATTCAAACGCCTTCTCGGCGGCAGCTTGTTCGGCCTTTTTTTTACTATAGCCACTGCCGGTTGCGAACGGCTCATCATCGATAAGAACCTGCGAAATAAACTCACGGAAGTGACTATTTCCTTTTTCAGAAACGATCTCAAAGCGGATCTCCTTGCCCTCGCGTTGCGCCCACTCAATCAGGCGGCTTTTAAAATTACCGTTGTTTTGCACTATTGAGTCAATGTCGTAGTGCGACAATAGGTCTTTCAGTATAAATCGGCGTGAGAATTGAAACCCTTTATCTAAGTAAACTGCACCAACCAATGCTTCAAGGGCGTCGCCATACATAGAGGTGCGAGCCGGTAAACTCCGCGTTCGGCTTCCGTCGTATTCAATAAGCTGATCAAGGCCAATTTTACGGGCAATTCCGTTTAACGTCTCGCGGTTGACAATGCGTGAGCGGATTTCAGTTAAAAAGCCTTCGTCCTTGTAGGGATATTTTTTAAAGAGAAACTCTGCGATAACCATGCCCAGTACCGCATCACCTAAATACTCCAGCCGTTCGTTTGATTCCCGAAATCCTTCAATAGCCGTTGCTTTCGAAGCCGATGTGTGGCGTAAGGCTAATTGATACAGTCCCAGATTCGATGGACGTGCCCCAATGATATGAGCAATTGAACGGCGCAGATTTTTGCGCAGATCAGCATCGCCGGGACGAAACCAGGTCAGAGGGTTAAAGAAACTACGGGGCAGAGCGAGTTGCACGACTCAGCTAAGTTTACGAAAAATAACGATGGCGTTATGACCTCCAAATCCAAATGCATTGCTCATTACGGTTGTTATTGAGCGTGGCTGCGCCGTGTTAAACGTCAAGTTGAAGCGGGAGTCAATTTCGTCGTCGTCGGTGAAGTGATTAATCGTTGGGGGAACAAGTTGATGTTCCATCGCTTTAATACAGGCAATCGCTTCAACGGCTCCGGCAGCACCCAGCAGATGTCCAGTCATAGATTTAGTTGAGCTGATGTTCAACTTAAACGAATGATCACCGAACAATTGGTAAATTGCCTTCAGCTCCTGCGGGTCGCCAATGGGCGTTGAGGTGCCGTGCGTATTAATGTAGTCAATCTCCTCGGGTGCAATACCCGCATCATTGAGAGCGTCCTGCATGGCCAAAAATGCGCCCAATCCATCTGGATGTGGGGCCGTGATATGGTAGGCATCAGATGACATACCACCACCAATCAACTCAGCATAAATTTTGGCACCGCGCGATTGAGCATGTTCGTACTCTTCCAGAATAAGCGATCCAGCCCCTTCTCCGAGTACGAAACCATCCCGATCTTTATCGTAAGGGCGAGACGCTGTTTCTGGTGAATCATTCCGCTCCGATAAGGCACGATTGGCATTAAACCCACCGATGCCCGCCCGTGTAACAGCGGCTTCTGAGCCACCTACTACGCACATATTGAGCCTTCCTAAACGAATGTAATTGAAGGCGTCGATAATGGCATTGTTGGTTGAGGCACAAGCCGAAACGGTCACGTAATTGGTTCCCCGAAAGCCGTAGCGCATCGAAATTTGGCCCGATGCACTATCGGCAATCATACGGACTATAAAGAACGGATTAATTCGGGGAGTACCATCGCCTTTAGCGTAGTCGAGCATCTCGTCCTCAAACGATTTGAGACCGCCAATGCCTGATCCCCAGATAACACCGACCTTGTTTTTGTCGATAGTGTCAAGATTCAGGCCTGAATCCCGCACCGCTTCTTCGGTAGCGATAAGCGCGTAATGGGTAAACGCATCCATCTTGCGGGCATCCTGGCGAGGGATAAACTGCGTAACATCTACGCCTTTCAGCTCACAGGCAAACTGTGTACGGAATTTGCTGGCGTCAAACTTCGTAATGGGACCGGCCCCGCTTACACCGGCGGCTAAGCTGTTCCAGTAAGAGGCTACATCATTGCCAATGGGTGTCAACGCACCGAGGCCGGTCACTACTACTCGCTTGAATGTCATACGGGTGTACTGCGTAATAAAAAAAGAAAAACAACGCCGATACCGTACTTGTTGGCGTTGGCTTCAGCACTCAGTACCAATCTACTAATGGGACAGGTACCGAGGTAATTCGTTATGACGTTTGCTAAATCTCGTAGAGATTTATTTGCCAATGTTTTTCTCCAGGTATTCGATGGCTAGGCCAACCGTAGAGATTTTTTCAGCTTCGTCGTCAGGGATAGGTAGATTGAATTCTTTTTCAAATTCCATAATCAACTCAACTGTATCGAGCGAATCAGCACCCAAATCGTTTGTGAAGCTTGCTTCTGGCGTCACTTCTGACTCTTCAACACCCAATTTCTCAACAATGATATTCTTTACTTTTTGTGCAATGTCCGACATTTTAGTAGTCCGTTGTAGTTAAAAAACTGCGCAAAGAAACGTATTTACCTTTGTATTATCAAACAATTTTTTAGCACAGTAATCGTTTAGTAATACACCAGAATTAGGGTTAATTTATTGATAGACAATGTATTATGATAGTAATGGGCGCTGTATTAACGAATCACAACTGACTTACAGACATAGGTAGGAATAATGCCGGTGCTCCGAATCAGCACCTCAGCGTCCTGCGGTTGCGTATTGCCGGTCAGTACCAATGCCGTATCCAAACCGAATTTGTTACCCCCTAAAATATCGGTTTTCAGTGTGTCGCCCACCATCAAAATGTCTCGTTTGCTAACCTGAGCCGCGTTTCCCAGTCGTTCGTAAGCAAACATGAATAGCTGGGCGTCAGGCTTGCCAAATCGAATAAATTGTTTGCCTACAATGGTCTCGATCATTTTCGCTACGGCTCCTATGGCAATCGCAATTCTGCTTTTTGAGACGGGGTAGGTGGCATCTGTATTTGCAACAATAACCGGAATGTTACGTTTCCGCAAGAGGTTAACGGTTTTGTTTAGATCCGTATTCCAGTCGAAACCCTCATCGTCGAGTAACACAAGTGCATTAATATCGCCTACATCTTTAAGGTCTACCTGGCTAATCGGGAGGGTTTTTAGTCCGCTGCTTTCCAAGTAATGGGCCGATTTTTCGGTGCCTAAATAAGCTACTGTGCCGCTGCGTACCTTAAGATCCAGATACTCATGGGCCAACATTCCGGAGGAGATAATGAGATCT
>CAXVWN010000010.1:0-10807 GCA_964263725.1 Spirosoma sp. | reverse complement strand
CCCAACTCAACACAATAAAAAAACAAAATCAGCCGGGCAAACTTTAATTCAAACGGCGGCGCGGGCTAAAAGACAAAACGGGAGAAAACAGTGGTGTACACCATTTTTCACTTTTCGCCCTCTCCTCCTTTTGGTATTTCGTTAAAAGAACGATAACCGGAGTACAAAGGGAGTGCCTCCGTAAACTTGATAGGAGATAGGGTCGTTTGGTTTATAATTGAGATTATACAGCGCTGTAAGATTTACGCCAAACCGTCGGCTTATAGGCTGCATATAAGTTAATCCTACAAATGGAGCAGCAATCGTTCCTGTATAAGCACCGGCCACCTGATCTATTTTCTGCTGGTATGTAGTGGTTTGTAACTCACCATGTAAATATAGATTTGGCAATATGCTTGGAATAAATTCGTACATCAGAAACCCTCTGGCTCCATATTGATTGATGGTGACTCCCTGATTCGCATAAATGTAACCTGCCTTGTAGCGTGTATATGTGTAGGTGCCACCAATACCAACGATCAGTCGTTCACTGGCCTGGTAAGCAACAACTGGCGAAACACCCAGACTAAAGGGGTTACCAAATCGAAAGCCGCTAATGCCTCCCCCAAACCGAAGCCGCTGACCGAAAGGTAATGGCCGGCCTTCGGGGGTTTGGGTTCTAAGAGGGTCTTTACCTCGATCCCGGCGGTCATCGGGGTCTTCTGTAAGCTGTCCAAACGCAATACTGCTACTTAATAAAGCTGTGATAAACAGTAACTTCTGAATATGATTCATGGTGTTTTGTACAAAATATAACTCTTATTATGTAACGAAATCAAAAGGTAAATTCTTTTACATCAGGGTCGTTCAGCAAACGTTTAATGCATTTTTCATGGTTCAGCTCGGAGCCATTAACGCGCCAGTGACCAATAATCTCCGTGCCAATACGCTGCTGCTGGTTTCGGGTCGATCGTAGGCCGTACTCCTCAAAAAGCTCTTCGTATTGATAAAGGGTTTTGTTATGAAACGCTGTTACAATCTTATAATCACGCGTTTGGTTCAATTTCTGAATCCGATTCGCCAGGCCAACCATCAACAACAGCGACCCCAAAATAAATACAAAGCCAATAAGGGCAATATCGTAATGCCCCGCGCCTACACACATACCCAGTGCCGATACTGCCCAAACGGTGGCTGCTGTAGTCAGGCCCTTTATTCGGTTATCGTCCCGAAAAATAATGCCTGCACCCAGAAAACCGATACCGTTGACAATATTAGCCGCAATACGATCGCCCGTGCCGCCAATACGACCCGAAATCATGGTGAATAACGCCGAACCGACACAAATCATGATCATCGTTCGCAAACCGGCCGCTTTGCCATGATACTCGCGTTCTGCCCCGAGCAGGCCACCAATCACTAAGGCGATGCTCAGCCGAATAATATCTTCCTGCGCAAAATTCATTTCGTTCGTTAGCCAATACGGGAATATACAGAGTCCTGTTGCACAGCAGAATATTATTAGTCTCCTCAGGCGGTTTTAAACGAACGGGAGAAACCATATTTTGAAATAAACCGTTAAAATTTAGATAGACTTTACCCTCATTAACTTAGAATGACTCAGACTACGGAAACCGAACGCCGGGACGCCGGACCACTGCGTTCCGTTGACCATCTCGACCCCAAGCAGTTTATTATTATTAAAGGGGCGAAAGTACATAATCTAAAAGGAATTGACGTTGCCATACCCCGCAACAAATTAGTTGTCCTAACCGGCTTGTCGGGTTCGGGCAAGTCATCGCTGGCATTTGATACGTTGTTTGCCGAAGGCCAGCGCATGTATGTCGAAAGCCTTAGCAGTTACGCCCGTCAGTTTCTGGGGCGTATGGAAAAGCCTGAAGTCGAATACATAAAAGGTGTTTCGCCCGCTATTGCCATCGAACAAAAAGTATCGACCCGCAATCCACGGTCAACGGTTGGCACCTCGACCGAAATATATGATTATCTGAAGCTGCTTTTCGGCCGGGCGGGCATCACGTATTCGCCAATATCGGGTCACGAAGTTCGCAAAGACACGGTCACGGATGTGGTCAAGTTCATGTACGATTCCGGAGCGGGCCCGGGTGGTTCTCCACAGCGGGTGATGATCATGGCTCCGTTGCGCGTCCGTGAGGGCCGAACGCTGGCCTACGAACTGAATATTCTGCTTCAGAAAGGCTACACACGCATTGTTGCTGAGGGCAGTCGGAATGCCGCATCACCGACGGGTCGCGGTCCGACGGGTCGGCAGGTGTTGCAAATCGAGGATGTTTTAGAAAATGGCGCCCAGGTTGATGAACTTAGCGCTACTATATCGACGCCTTTTTCGCTCGAAATTCTCGTTGATCGGGGCACCGTATTGTACGATGCCGAAGGCAATCCTGACGAAGATAATCAGTACCGCCTTTCCGATTCTGTTCAAACGGCCTTTAGCGAGGGCGAAGGTTCCTGTCGTGTAGACATTGTTGGGAAAGAATCCCGTATTTTCTCCGACAAATTTGAGCTGGACGGCATTGTCTTTGAAGAGCCGAGTGTAAACCTGTTCACGTTCAACAATCCATACGGAGCCTGCCGCCGGTGCGATGGCTTCGGTAAAGTGCTGGGCATTGATCCGGATTTGGTCATTCCCGACAAAAATCTTTCTGTCTTTGAGGGCGCGATTGCCCCCTGGCGCAGCGAGAAAATGAACGAGGAATTTTTGAAGCCATTACTTAAAAATGGAATCCGTTTCGACTTCCCGATTCATCGGCCTTATAAGGACCTATCACCGGCCGAACAGGAATTACTCTGGAAGGGCAATACCTATTTCGACGGTATAAACTCCTTTTTCGCCTTTGTCGAAAGCCAGACATTCAAAGTTCAATACCGTGTGATGTTGTCGCGTTACCGGGGCAAAACAACCTGTCCTGAATGCCGGGGTTCCCGCCTTCGCAAAGACGCGGGCTATGTAAAAGTAGCCGGAAAATCCATTACCGATCTGGTGTTGATGCCCTTAACGCAGGTTACGACGTTCTTCCATACGCTTGAATTACCAGAACACCAGCAGCAGATTGCCAATCGATTATTGATCGAAATTCGTAATCGCTTGGATTACATGGAGCGCGTTGGCCTTGGTTATCTAACGCTAAATCGACTGACTAATTCATTGTCGGGTGGTGAATATCAGCGTATTAAATTAGCCACATCGCTTGGATCAGCGTTGGTTGGTTCGATGTATATATTAGATGAGCCGAGCATTGGTTTACACCCCAGAGATACGCAACGCCTGGTTAGTGTGCTGGAATCCTTGCGCGACATGGGCAACACGGTTATCGTGGTTGAACATGAAGAAGAAGTGATGCGAGCCGCCGATCAGTTAATCGACATCGGCCCCGATGCCGGTTCGCTGGGTGGCCATCTGGTATTTCAGGGAACATGGGCCGATATTAAGAATGAAAAATTGATAGTGAATAATGGGCAATCGGATTCAGAACATTATCCATTAAAATCCCATACCCTTGATTTCCTGACGGGTCGAGAAACGGTACCCGTGCCCACATTTCGGCGGTCGGCGACCAATTTTATTGAGTTGAAAGGCGCGCGGGAGAACAACCTCAAAGATGTTAACGTGCGGATTCCGCTCAATACGCTCACCGTGGTAACGGGTGTATCAGGCTCCGGCAAGAGTACGCTGATTCGGAAAGTGCTCTACCCGGCCCTGATGCGGCAACGTGGAGAGGGCACCGAAGAAGCGGGCAAATACGATTCACTCGGGGGATCGCTCGATCGCATTTCTTCCGTCGAAATGATTGACCAAAACCCCATTGGCAAATCGAGTCGCTCAAATCCGGTTACGTACATTAAAGCATACGACTACCTCCGGCAGGTAATGGCCGACCAACCCGTGTCGAAGTCGCGGGCCTACAAGCCAAGCCATTTTTCATTTAACGTTGACGGAGGCCGCTGCGAAGTTTGTCAGGGCGAGGGCGAGGTAAAAATAGAGATGCAGTTCATGGCCGATATCTACCTCAAATGCGAGGGCTGCGGAGGCAAACGCTTCAAGCAGGAAGTACTAGAGGTGACCTTGCATGACAAAAATATATCGGATATTCTGGACATGACCGTTGATGAGGCCATTGACTTCTTTCGTCAGTTTGACCCCAAAATGGCTGATAAACTGCAACCGTTGCAGGACGTTGGTTTGGGTTATATTGGCCTAGGGCAATCGGCTAACACGCTCTCGGGCGGTGAAGCGCAACGGGTGAAACTGGCCTCATTCCTGGGAAAAGGCAATCCTAATAAAGGCAGTACGCTGTTTATTTTCGATGAGCCAACCACGGGTCTGCACTTCCACGACATCCGCAAGTTGCTTTCGGCTATCAATGCATTAGTCGATCAGGGCGATTCTATAATTATCATTGAGCATAATATGGAAGTCATCAAAAATGCCGACCATATTATTGATCTCGGTCCCGAAGGTGGCGAAACCGGTGGCTACATAACGTTTACGGGCACGCCCGAAGAGATGGTTGAGCTAACCGACGGTAATTACACGGCGGAATATTTGAAAGGCAAGATTTGACTTAGCCGTTCTTTCGCAGTTGCCTAAAAAATCGCCTTGTACACTGATCGTGTATAAGGCGATTTGATTAGAGTATTAAAGTTTATACAAACAAACTTTCTTGTATTTTCGCGGTGTACAGTACCCACCGCTCTGATGTTTAGGTTTATTAAATGGGCCATCCTGTTTGTGGGCTGGCCACTTGTAGCCGTTGCACAACTTCAAATTTCGCACCCGATGTCGCGCCTTGTGGTGCAGCGTGGGGCCGATGGTAATGGCCGACTTTATCTGTCAGGACGATTTACAGGTGCTGTAGACAGGGTAGAAGCCCAATTGACGCCCGTTGTGGCTGGTCAGGGCGTTGCCACTGTCTGGCAAACCGTGCAAACCAATCCAGCCAACAATCTTTTTTTAGGTTACGTGACGGGCGCTGGGGGCTGGTATGTGCTCACCGTGCGTACCATCGTAGGTAGTACAACCATCGAACAAGCCAGCGTACAGCCGGTTGGCATTGGTGAAGTATTTATTACGGCTGGCCAATCGAATTCGCGCGGGCTGGGTATTGGCGATAATGACCTTGGTACGAATACCGACCGTGTCAATGCTATCGACTCCATTAATCACTACTATCCCTCTAATGGACAGCCGCTTACATCTTCCGGCGACCCGTCGCCAGTGCCGAGATTTAAAGCGTTGACAGCCGCACGGCGTATATTTCCAATGGCCGAAAGTTCGTGGGGATGGGGCGAATTGGGCGATTATATCGTTAATCGGTATAATGTGCCGGTGGCCTTCTTTGTGGCCGGTTGGGATGGCTCTACCATTGATAACTGGCAGAAAACCGCCAATGGTATTCCGACCTGTAATGCGTACTACTGTACAGGAGGAGACTGGCCAAATCTTCAGCCTTATACGAACCTGAAAAATGTATTGCAGTATTATGGGTCTATAATGGGCGTACGAGCGGTTCTTTGGCACCAGGGCGAAGCCGAAGGCGACGTGGCTAGCGGAGATATCCCACAATATGCTACCCGGCTTAAGTCTGTTATTGATAAATCCCGGCAGGATTTCGGTGGGCGAAATGTTCCTTGGGTAGTAGCTCGTGCGTCGTTTAATGGCACAAATACCACGCCTGCTGTAGTCACTCAACAGGAGAGTCTGATTGCTATGGCCGGTCTTAACGTATTTCAGGGGCCGTTGAACGACACAATCCAGAACCGGGCAGCGGGCGGTATCAATGTTCACTTCAGCAATGTGTCGCGTCCATCACCTCACCCACAATATTACCTGAATCCAAATTCGATTCCGGTAAATATGGGCTTGTCGCGCTTTGCCCGTAACTGGAATAACAGTATGGACAATGCGTTTTTTCAGAATGCGCAACCCATTACGCCTGTACAATTTGCTGTGACGGGTAATCTGGCTACTTACGTATCACCCGGCGCTACATTGTCTGTGTCGTTTGCTACAATTGGCACCTTCGATGGAGGGAATCAATGGCAGGTACAATTGCTTGATTCGCTGGGGCAGTACAAAAGCATTCTGGGCAATGGCGCTTCCAGCCCGATACAGGTAACATTGCCCGGTGCACTGCAAAGTGGTCATTTCCAGATTCGGGTTGTGGCTACGTCGCCTGCCGTACCGGCTGTTCCATCGAATTTATTCCAGATTACAAACCAGGCCGATGTAAGTCTGGCAATGGGCATCAATCAGCGAACCCCCGATTTAAATACACCTGTAACCATTAGTCTGTTTATTCATAACGACGGACCGACACAGGCAAAGGGCATCATCGTTCGAAATCGCCTGCCCGGTAATCTTTCCTTTATTTCATCTACCGGCCTCTCGGCTTCGGGATCGGTGCTAACCAGTACGGCCATTGATCTTAATCCGGGAGCCACTCAAATACTCAGTTTCGTCGCCCAGCCGACTGCTTTGGGTACTTACCAGAATACCGCTGAAATCTCACAGGCAACAACTCCCGACCCTGATAGTCAGCCAAATTCGGGGACTGGCGATGGGCAGGACGACATGGCCCAACTTGATTTTCGGACTCGTCAGAGCGGCCCAGCTATTTTTACCTCGCCAAATCCCAATCAGGCTCCGTTGCCTGCCGTTAGCAGTAATCAGCCCACACCCGACCCGGCCAAGGCTGATGTCAGTATCAGTATGGTTGTCGATAATCGTACTCCCCGCGTTGGCGACATTATTTCCTACACAATAACCCTCACCAATCAGGGCGGTTTATCGGCAACGGGGTTAAGTGTCGCGGCTTATGTACCCGCCGGACAAACGTTTGTGCCGGGCGATGATTTGGCCTTATCAAGTGGAAATCCGGTTGGTGGCATAAGTAGTTTAGCTGTCGGCAGTAGCTTCTCGCTTCGCTTTCGGACTACTGCCACCGCCACTGGGAGAGGTATTTGCGCGGCTCAATTAATAGCCGCCAGCGTTCCTGATCCTGACTCTGTACCCGGCAATGGTACAACCAACGGCGAAGATGATACTGCTCAGGTGGATGTGCGCGTAAAATAAACGGTAGTTTCTTTAGCCCTTCATAATGAACAGTTTACGTTGAATCTTCGTTAAGATTTCATCAAGCCTAAAATTTTATAGTTACAAAAGCCAGCATTCATGCTTTAGTGGGTAGGATTGCCTGTGCGTCTTGATTTATGAAAACTAGGTGGGCTCTTTTTGTGGCAGTGAGCATCGCGGTCACGTTGATGCTTTCGTCGTTTCTCGGCTTTTTCGAGAAACGGGTAGACTATAATACCCAGGTCAAACCACTGCTGAACAAAAACTGCATTGTCTGCCACGGGGGTGTTAAAAAAGCATCCGACTTCTCCCTCTTATTTAAGGATGAAGCGCTGGCACCCGCCAAGTCGGGTAAGCGGGCCATCATTCCCGGCGATGCGGAAGGAAGCGAAATGATTCGACGG
Source organism: Spirosoma sp. (assembly GCA_964263725.1). GTDB lineage: Bacteria > Bacteroidota > Bacteroidia > Cytophagales > Spirosomataceae > Spirosoma. The sequence goes on along the minus strand of CAXVWN010000010.1, from coordinate 3,313 downwards.
TTGACGCTGACCGATCCCGATGAGCGAATGCCGCTGAACCACCCCGCCTTGAAACCCGACGAAATAGATATTCTCCGAAAGTGGATTGATCAGGGAGCCGAATGGGGCGATCATTGGGCGTATCAATCTGTTCGAGAGACAGATGTGCCCCAAATCGGCACATTCTGGAGCCGGTTGGGGCTAACAGAAAATGACGAAACCAACTGGGCCAAAAATGAAATAGATCATTTTGTTCTGGACAAATTAAAGCAGGAAAAGCTAACGCCTTCGCCCGAAGCAGACCGGCCCACGCTAATTCGGCGGCTATCGCTTGACCTAACGGGCCTGCCGCCAACCGAAATAGAAACGGCTGCTTTCGTAAAGGATAAATCGCCGGAGGCTTACGAAAAAGTCGTTGATCGTTTGCTCAAATCGCCCGCTTACGGTGAACGCTGGACGGGCATGTGGCTCGACCTGGCCCGTTATGCCGATACCAAAGGGTACGAGCGCGATCCCGGCCGGAAAATATGGCGATACCGTGATTGGTTGATTAATGCTTTCAATACTGATAAGCCATTCGACCAGTTTACCGTAGAGCAATTAGCGGGCGATTTATTGCCTAATCCCACGGATGCGCAACTCATTGCGACCGGTTTTCACCGCAATACCATGACCAACGATGAGGGCGGGACGCAGGACGAAGAATTTCGGATAGCAGCCGTATTGGACCGGGTCAATACAACATGGGACGTATTTCAGGGGACAACATTTGCGTGCATTCAATGCCATAGCCACCCATATGACCCATTTACCCACGATGAATATTACAAATACCTCGCTTTTTTTAACAATACCCGCGACGAAGATGTAACAAGTGACACCCCAACGCTCCGCTTTTACAAACACGACGACTCGCTAAAAATAAACGATTTACAGAAATACATTTCTACCGCCGTTGCCAATCCAAAGCTGGCGAAGGTCAGCGAAAATCAGGTTACACAATTGGTGCGAACGGTTGAGCCTAAAATCAATTCGCACGATTTTGATCAGTTAATTAATGCCTCATTACTTGACGCTAAATATTTTGGTTTTCAGGATAAAGGATCAGTTCGAATAAAAAACGTAACCATGACGGCCCGGCCCCGGCTGCTGATAGCCTGGGGCACCAAAGCCCCCGGCGCTACCGTCACCATTCGACAGGATAAACTCGATGGACCGATACTGGCAACTGTACCCGTCCCGAAAACGGGTAGCCAGTGGAACGACACGATTCAGATGATTCCGTTGCCGCAAGTGCAGGGAAAACACAATCTGTACTTGTCACTCAACAGCCCGAAAGCGCCAAAAGAGTGGGTCATGATTAAGTGGGTCTCGTTTCAGCCAATCCTGCCCGGCCAGCCGCTCAATGCCATCGGCGAAAAAGATAAACTGCTGCTGGATATTCTGAATGCCGATGCCGAACAAACGCCCATTATGCTCGACGGTTCGGGCGATTTGGCGCGGGAAACCTACGTTTTTCAACGCGGTAACTGGCTGGTAAAAGGGAAGAAAGTAACACCCGACGTGCCCAAATCTTTCCCGGCAATGGACCCGAAATTGCCCAAAAATCGGCTTGGAATGGCCCGTTGGATGGTCAGCCGGGAACATCCGCTAACAACTCGTGTGGCGGTGAATCGTTTCTGGGAACAGTTGTTCGGTATTGGCATTGTTGAAACGATTGAAGATATGGGTACGCAGGGAATTCAGCCAACCCATCGGGAATTGCTGGATTATCTGGCCATTGAGTTCATGGAAACGGATCATTGGAGCGTTAAAAAACTCCTGAAAAAGATGGTCATGTCGGCCACTTATCGGCAGCAATCAATTGTGTCTCCGGAACTGGTGGCAAAAGATCCTTATAATAAACTGCTGGCTCGGGGGCCACGCGTTCGCTTATCGGCCGAAGCCGTTCGTGATCAAGCCTTAGCCGTAAGCGGCTTATTAAGCCATAAAATGTACGGTCCGAGCGTCATGCCGATTCAACCCGATGGCATCTGGCAATCGCCCTATGATGGGGATTCGTGGAAACAAAGCACGGGTGACGATCTGCATCGACGGGCCTTGTACACGTACTGGAAACGCACAGCACCCTATCCGTCTATGGTTACGTTTGATAGCCCAAGCCGGGAGTTCTGCCAACTACGCCGATTGCGAACCAACACCCCATTGCAGGCGCTGGTGACGCTTAATGACCCGGTATATGTAGAAGCCGCCCAGCATTTAGCCGATTACATGCGGGCACATGGCCAGTCGCCGGAGCGTCAGATTCAGGCGGGTTTCAGAAAAATTATGCTGCACGATCTGTCCCCGAAAAAACTGGCTGTACTAACCCGACTCTACCAGAATGCCGAGCAGTATTATCGCCAGAACCCTGGTGAAGCTGAGAATTTGCTGGACCGGCCCGGTTTCGATTGTAAGAGGGTTTCGCCCCAGTTGGCCGCATTGGCTGTAACGGCAAACACGATGCTGAATCTGGATGAAGTGATTACGAAAGAGTAACGATACCCCAAGATACCCCACCCCAACCCCTCCCCTAAACAAAGGGGAGGGGCTAAAAAGTAGACATGGGACAATTGATACATAATCGGAAGGCAATGGAAGTGTTTCGGCGAGAATTGCGAAAAACGCCAACGACATTTGAATCATTACTTTGGGAACGATTACGGAAAAGTCAGTTGGACGGGCGCAAGTTTCGGCGACAGCACAGTATAGGGGTATACATTCTTGATTTTTATTGCCCTGAAGAACGGCTTTGTATCGAAATAGATGGTGACGTTCATAAACGTCAAGAAGCAGTTATTCACGATGGAGAACGAGATCAAACGCTGGCTCAATTACAGATACGCACATTACGGATTAGCAATGATGAAATAGAAACAGATGTAGAAGCAACGCTTACTAAAATCAGGGTCTACTTTAACAACTAAAGATCGCACATTCCCCCCTCCCTTTTTTTCAAGGGGAGGGGCCGGGGGTGGGGTAGTTACAACATGAACAAACTCCTCAAAGAACTTCAGCAAGCAGCCGCCGAACGCGAAACCCGGCGTCATTTTTTACATACCTGTTCAACGGGTTTGGGCGCAATGGCGCTGGGATCTGTATTAGGAAGTTGCGGGTTCTTGGGGCAAGGTGACTCGAAAACCAGTGCGGTTGCCGAGCCGATGCAAGCTGGCGGACCGGCCACGGCCCCGCATCCATCGCAGTATCTGCCAAAAGCTAAACAAATCATTTATATTCACATGGCTGGCTCGCCGAGCCAGTTGGAACTGTTCGATTATAAACCCGAACTGGCGAA
>CAXVWN010000009.1:0-7220 GCA_964263725.1 Spirosoma sp. | reverse complement strand
TTCTTTTTGACCAGTTTAGCAAACCCACAATGTCAATGGGTTTTTCTTCACAACAAAAATCCCCGCTGCAATTGCAGCGGGGATTTTTGTTGTGAAGAAAAACCCATTGACATTGTGGGTTTGCTAAACTGGTCAAAAAGAACCCACTGGTTGGTCGTTGGGTACGGAGAGTTGAGCAACCAAGTTGGTTAGTCGGTTCTGCATCATATTTTTTAATGCCTGCCAACCCGTATTCCATCGGCGAACCACATTAACCTCCCGTACCACAGCTGGTTCTTTAGGTTGATTAGGTTGTTCGTAATACTCAGTCATTCGTTCTGTCATCTGACCCACAATAGCGTCGATAGTACCATGCAATATTAAATCGGCGTCTGCTCGCACCAATTGAATTAGTGCGCGGCCCATAGAGGCCGTGTAAAAGGCGCAGTCGATATCCTGATGGCGTACCGGTACGCCATCATGTAAACGTTGGAGTTTTACGCCCCCATCCTCCAAGCGGTCTGAGGCTAATTCCTGACCATCGGGTTGGGGAAAAATAGCATCTATCTTACGCTTAAATTTATCCCACCAGGGCGGCTGGTGGCCAGGACGCAGTGTATCGCAAAAAATAATGCGTTGTGGCAAAGAGGGCAATTCAGGCTTCATAATTAACAAAGCCGCACCCAGATGCCGGTCATCGGCGGCATGGCGTCGTTGAATAACAAAACAGTGTGGTTGTGTAGCGCCCTGCTCACTCAGTTGTTCAGTAATAAGCCTGACCTGCTGAAGCGATTCATCCATATAACCTTCTGTAATAACATGAATGGGGATTTCAGAAGGTGCCAGCGCTTCCCAGCGCAGTTGATGAGCTAAAATAGCCAAAGCCGTGCTATCGGTACGACGGGTGCCAAAATAAACGCCAATATCTTCGTTTCGCTGATCACCAGTCAAATCGGCTAGCTGGAGCGTGTCGCCATGAGCACCTTGCCGACTAAAAGGGCTATAGCGAAAAGGAACTTCGAGGTGTTCGCGGTGAGCAGCTATGTTATAAATACGCTTCTCAAACTTAGCCAGCAGAGGCTCATAGGCATCATCCTGAAAATAGACTTCGTCGATGGGTCGAAGCAGATGGCGAGCAATTTGCTCTTGTTCGAGTAGTCTCTCGAAGGCATCTTCCCGGTGTTTGAAGAAACTGCGTAAGGCACCGTGTTCAATAAATTCTTCGGTATCCTCATCGCCCTCCGGGCTTTTGGTTGATACTGTACCTTGCTCAATCCAGTCGCGCAGAAACTGTTTAACGGCCCGATCGAAGACATTATTAGTCGCTTCGGCCTGTTCTATCGTGTAGTCTGTTTGACGAAATTTTAGTGTGTTCATGGGACTTTTCTGATCGAAGAGTGCCCCAGTTTCCATAGTCATTGACTGGTTTATTTATAACATTAGTTGGATGATGTACCGGCTTATTCAGTAAACAAACTTTTTAGCTAGTTAGTGACTGAAATAACAATTTTTTTGGCTGAAATAATCAAAATATCCATAGATAATTTAAGATTAATTCGATTTGGCGCTAATAATAAGCACTCCCGCCTGTAAATCAGGCGCAGTTGCCCTTAGTGTAACGGTACCCGCCATTCCAGTTGGCCGAACAATCGCCAGACATCTGCCCGAAAACGTTGTTTTTTCAGGTCTTTGAAAACTGCTCAGGTCTGTAGGATTAGCGTTACCCACGCCCGCTACCTCGCCCACACCCGTAATCTGAAACGAAACAGGAATGGCTGCCGAAGGAATTCTATTACCTTTCTCATCCACTACTTCGACCACGACATACGATAAATCAGTACGATCGGCGCGTATGACCGAACGATCAGCCGTCAGTTGAAGATGGTGCGGTTTTCCAACCGTGACTAATTCAAATGAACCCGTCAACTTCCCATTTTCATAACTTTTGGCTTTTAACAGCCCCGCTTGATACGGTACTGTAAATAGTGCGGTAATGGTTGTGTCTGACAGGTGTTGCTCGCCAATGAGCTTACCGTTCAACTCCAGTCGAACTAGTGGGCTTCGGGAGAAAACCCGTACTTGAAGTGGCTGCCCCTCGGCTCCCGGCCAGGACCAACTCTGTTGTTCATCCGGCCAGCCCCAATTAGTAACGGTTTCCTTCATACCATCGGGAACAGGACTGTGCACAGCCATCGCAATGGTACGATTTCGCCAGACCACATCGCGATAATAGGATTGTGGTTTTTTAAATCCCGTCAGATCCAGATCACCACACCAAGCATTAAACCAAGGCCATGGCAGTACTGCTTTGGTACTGTCTTTCTGAGATTTGGGCTGAAGCAACGAATGGCCAATGGCAACTTCACCCATATAATCCATGGCGGTCCAGACAAAATCACCGATTACGTATGGATACTTTTCGACTTGCTGCCAGTTTTCAAGCGCTTCTTTGGCGAATGTCTCGGTCCCCAACATAACCCGATCCGGATGTCGCTGATGGTCTGATTTGTAGTGTTTCCATTCGTAGTTATATCCACCCACCCCCAATAGTGCAAAAGCCTTGTCAGAATCTTCCCAAGTTTTGTCAGGATGTTCCCAAAATAAGCAAAGTGCCTCTGTAACAGGACGAGTGGAATCTAATCGGTGGGCTTCATTAACTAGTTGTTTGGTAATAATTAAGCCTGTTGAATCAGCCCGCTCGTTGATTTCATTACCAATACTCCATAAGATAATAGAAGGATGATTTCGATCGCGCCGAATCATGGCGGCCAGATCACGTTGCCACCATTCGTCAAAAAAAAGATGATAGTCCTGCGGTTTTTTAGGCCGTTGCCACATATCAAACGCTTCGTCGATGACCAGCATTCCCAGTCGGTCGCAGGCATCCAGAAAAGCCGCAGAAGGTGGATTATGACTGGTGCGAACCGAGTTAAATCCATTAGCTTTCAGTAATTCGACTTTACGTTCTTCGGCTCGGTCAATGGCAGCGGCTCCCAAAGGACCGTTATCGTGATGAACGCAGCCGCCCTTTAATAATACCCGTTTTCCGTTTAACACAAAGCCGCGTTTTGCATCGAACTGAATCGACCGAATGCCAAACGTAGTCGTTACGCTGTCTAACCGCTTTTTGCCCGACGTCAGAACGATTTGAGCCTGATACAATTGGGGCGTCTCTGGAGACCACAACTGCGGCTTTTCGATAGTAATGAGTTGTTTGCAATCTATTTTCCCATTGCTCGAAACAGTAACTACCTGTTGTGACACGCCCACTGATTTACCGTTCGGTGCTATCAGGCTGGTTTGTACTGTAATCGGCATTGACTTCCCAATGACATTATCAATCGTGGTAATAACTTGAACCTGAGCGACTTTATCAGAAACCTGGGGCGTTGTAATTGATAAGCCGTCAGAAGTTATGTGCGTGGCTTCGGCAACGGTTAGCCAGACGTGGCGATAAATACCTGAACCCGTGTACCAACGACTGTTCTGACCTAAATTTTTTACTCGGACCGCCAGCACGTTAACCTGGCCTGACGGTAAAAGATAACGAGTTAAATCATAGCTGAAAGGCGTGTATCCGTATGGATGATACCCCAAATGATGACCATTCAACCAGACATCAGTTTCCGTATAGACGCCGTCGAACTGAATACTAAATTTTTTACCTGTGTCAGAGGGATTGACCTTGAATACTTTACGATACCAGCCAATTCCGCCAACGGTGTAGCCAGTAGATGTGCCGCCCGAGCTGGCTCGCGAAAATGGTCCGACAACTTTGCCAGGGACTTGATTTGGCAAATCCTCAATACTCCAATCATGGGGCAAATCTATTTTTCGCCAAGTTACATCGCTATAATGGGGTCGTTCAGCATTAACCGCACTGTCTTTTAAAAACCGCCAGTCTGAGTCAAAAAGACGCGTACGAGTCAGCTTTGGCTGAGAAAGGGCGTGATTGACCGTTAGAAAACTGCATATTAATAGTATTGTTTTTATCATCCGATATAAGCCGCTGAACCTATACGACAGTCTGCTACTTTCATATAACGCGACTTTATTAGCGCGTTGACAAGGTCTATAAATATACAGGTTACTTTTCAAGATTAAAGCTTGTAAAGATTCTCGCTCCAAACGCGGGGCCGCTTGCCATTTCTCCTAATGGTCCGTCAGATTCCAGCCATATATCAAGTTAATTCAACCAGTTTCTTATTGGTTGCCCCCGTTTATCAACATGGCGAAATCAGCACCGATTTCTGAGTCAATTTTATATTGATTTAGACAACAATATAACAAAATAATACGGGTATGGAACGGGGCGATGATTTCACAAAAATGGGCTTACCAAAGTCTTTCAAGGAGGGATTACGGCGTTTTTTGGAACGAGGGTTCGACTGGATTGCATTGGTTGTCATCACGTTAATTATCCTGCTTGTCCTGGTCTTTTTTTAACGGTTAGCTTTCATTCATGGACCAGGATACGTTCTGTAAAAGCATTTTCTTCAGTGGATTTTATGGAGTTACTTTCTTTCTGCTCTACCGCTCCGATCGGAAAGTAGCGACCTCACAGTCAATCTAATATGCGGTCATGAATTAGGTTGCGCTGATAGCAATTACGCTGATTATCAGCTAAATAACTCCAACTCGACTACTTGTCTCTATCGTTATAAGGTCATTAGTTGTATTCCGCCACAAAGTTCCCAGACTGGCTATTCCTAATTTATAGACCATGAATTTTCTCGTCAAAAAAATGATTGCTCTTTTTGCTTTGGCTGGTTTAATGGCGGGCAGTCTGCTTCTAACAAGTTGCGGACCCAGCGCACGAAAGGGCTACCGAATCGAAAATGGCGAAGTCGTACTTTACACGGGGTTTCCCGCCAATCGTGCTGTTATTGGAGCAGCCGATGCCGAATCATTTACGGTAATCAACGACGATTATGGCAAGGACAAAGGCCATGCATTCTATTTGGGTAAAGTTATCCCAAACGCTGATCCGGCCACCTATACTTATCTGGCGGGGAGTTACTCCAAAGACAAAAACAGCGGTTACTCACGGGATCAGTTAATCAGCAATGACGGGGCAAATTTCAATATCGTTCCAAACCCAAGTGAAACGCCTGCAAATGTATCGGCGGAGGGAATTGCGTATGCTCATGACAGTCATCGGGTTTACAAGGATGTTAACACCATTGACGGGGCCGATCCGGCTACGTTTACAGTGGTGCCCATGTTCAATGGCTACTATCTCGCGCACGACAACCAACGGGTATATTTCCAGGATAGGCCGATGGAAGGCGTTGATGGGGCAACATTTCGGAAAGTGTCGGATTTCAATTTCAACGACAAATACGGCGCATGGGGCTTGGTATTGGGTAAAGATATTTACTGGAGTCCGATTGCAAATGTTGACATAGCCACCTTTTCAGGCATTAAAACCTACTATGCCAAGGACAAAAAAGGAGTTTATTTTAGTAACTACATCGTTCCGGGAGCCGACCCGGCCACGTTTAAGGAAACGGATTATTTAGAAGGCAGCGATAAAAATGGACACTACTCATCGGGCTACCGGACAACAGATAAAAACTAATTGACTATGAGCCAGAATATTATTCGAATAGTAGTCCTTCTTTTTCTGCTTATTTTCGGATGGCGTACACCCGGTATTGCACAGACCTATACGCTTGAAACCGTACCCAACCCAAAGCAGAACCGAAGTTCGCACTACATAAGCAATCCCGATCGTATTCTGTCGGCTTCGGCAGTAGATCAGCTTAACTCGGCGCTGGGGCGGCTGGAAGACTCCACAACGGCACAAGTTGCGGTTGTGTGTCTTAACTCCATCGGGGAGAATGTACCCAAAGATTTTGCCACGGCTTTGTTCAGAAAATGGGGACTGGGTTATCAGAAAAAAAATAATGGTCTGCTGATTCTGTTGGTGAAAGATCAGCATCGAATCGAAATGGAAATCGGCTATGGCCTCGAAGGTATCTTACCAGATGCTATTTGCAGCCGGATTCAGACCAGGAAGATGATTCCATTTGCTAAAGTCGGCAACTACGATCAGGCTATGATTGACGGTATTAAGGAAATTACCCGCCTGATTAGTGAGCCCGAAGCCGCCAAAGAAGTCTATGACGATTCGAAATTCAAGGCATCACCCAAAAGCCAACCGCTTGACGATGGCGGACTTTTTGTGATATTTTTGCTGTTGATTCCTTATTTGCTAATGCTTCGGCTGGTGTTATTTTTCATCAGAAAAGGGAATCCTATTGCCGACAAAATTGAGACCGTCATTTCGCAGTCGAAACAGCGGCTGCTCTGGGCGATTCTGCTATATGTGCTCATGCCAGCCTTTGTAGGTTATATCGTTATCCAGCTTCGGAACGACCACTGGCTCCACGGATGGCAAATTCTTCTTGTGTTTTATAGTTATCCCGGCGTGGTGCTGTGGGATGCCCGGCGACGCCGGATAAATATGTTCAATCAGCTCTTTGGCAGCATGACCGATGCTGAACGATATGTGCGTTACAAAGCGGCACGACTTAACGGCTGGAGCAACATCCTGTTATTTCCCATCCCATTCTGGTGGTTAAAAAGAGAGGATGAGCGGGGTCTAAACGCGCTTCGGAACGCACCCCGAACCTCAGCAGAAGGGTACCAACTAACCAAAGTGGACGAAACCCATAAAGATGCCTTTCTAACTGACTATCAGAAAACAGAGCAACGGTTAAGCACTGTAGATTATGATATCTGGCGCAACGATATTCACAATGTCACACAGGCTATTGGTTACGAAAACCTGGACGATAAGGTATATCAACGTTGTAGTAAGTGCCACTCAAAAGCGATGTATTTAGCCAGGGTCCGTACCATAAAAGAGGCCACTGCTGAACGCGAAGGTAGGGGTGCCAATGAGTATGAATGCAAAGCCTGTGGCCATCAAACAGAAACACAATATACCATTGCGCTCATTCATCAAACGGCACCTTCACAAGATTCATCATCCAGAACGTATTCCTCATCAGGTAGCAGCAGTAGTTCATGGGGCAGTAGTTCGTCGGGGAGTTCATCGTCCAGCAGCAGTTGGGGAGGTGGCAGTTCAGGGGGCGGGGGAGCCGGAAGTAGCTGGTAATTTCATTCTTTATCACATTTTGAGAAAGCCTATATCAATGGTTTAGGTGAGATTTCGACGACAACATGATCCAGTGCTATGTTGAATCTATCGGGCTAACAAAAGAAAGCACGTA
>CAXVWN010000008.1:0-5032 GCA_964263725.1 Spirosoma sp. | reverse complement strand
CGTGCAGGTCAGCCATCTGGGCTTACTGGGTCAGTGGCCTTCGGGTACGCAATTGCGAGCGTTACTTTCCTACAGCCAAAATTTCGGACGGCCTATTTCCAGTGATCCAAGAGCGCCGTTATCCCAATTTTCGGGAATGGCCCAACTGATGCTGCCGGTACGCTGGCTGGGGGGATCTCAATTCAATGTGGCTCTGGCTCTTGATCAGGGCCAATGGCTGACGAATAATGTGGGTGGGTGGTTAAGCCTGCGTAAAGTAATCCAGACGCGATGAACACGGCTATCCAAAAACGAATGGCTTTACGTACGACAATCGCCCGGCTATCTGTCCAGTATAAAGCCCAATGGATGCTACTAATCAGCGCCGGTTTGGTGGTTGTGCTGGTGTCTCATTTGGGATTTATGCCGCTCGATACGGGAGACGAAGCTCGAAGGGCGCTGGTCTCCTTGGAGATTATGCTATCCGGTGATTATATAACGCCCACGCTACACGGCGAACGCTACTTTAATAAACCACCCCTGTATAATTGGTTGATTATTAGCTCCTACCGCCTGTTTGGTAACTATTCGTCCTTCGCGCTGCGATTTCCCATGTTTGTTTCACTACTGCTGCTGGGGCTGGCGTTGTTTGTTGTTATCAGGAAATACATCAACCAAACAGTTGGTTGGGCTGCGGCCCTGATGACGCTAACCAATGGCCGGGTATTGCTCTACGATTCTATGTTAGGGCTGATCGAAATTACGTTCTCGCTGGTAACCTATACGGCCATGATGCTGGTCTATTATTACGATCAGAAACGTAGTTATTGGTTGCTTTACCTCACTACTTATTTGCTCACCGCTATAGGTTTTCTGCTGAAAGGCTTACCTCCACTGGCATTCCAGGGAATAACCTTGGTGGGCTGGTTTGTCTACACTCGCCGACCCCGGTTGCTCTTTCACCCGGCTCACTTCGTCGGTATTGCCTTATTTCTCATCATCACAGGCAGTTATTATGGGGTTTACTTCAGCCGAAATGTAATTCCTTACGAGGACGTGGCGGGTGTTTTACTAAGCGAGAGCACCAAGCGAACAGGGCTTCATTTGGGTCTGGGCGCAACGCTCCTTCACCTTATTACATTTCCATTTGAACTGATATACCACTTCGCTCCATACACGCTGTTGCTGGTGCTGTTGATTCGCCGGGGCATCTGGACGATTTTGAAACGAAATTCTTTCGTCGCCTTTAATGCCCTAACATTTAGCCTGACGGTACTTATTTATTGGTTTTCTCCGCAGGTGTATGGCCGCTACCTGATTGGCTTAGTTCCCTTGCTATTTACGGTATTGGCTTACCTGTATTATGAACATACTGACCTCACAAATCGCTGGCGTTGGTGGGTGGAACGGATCTGGCTGGCCACAACGATTGTTGTGGCCGTTGGTGCATGGACGGCTCTATTTTACCCAACTACCAGCATTCTGCCCGGCGTATTCTGGAAAACCGCGTTTGTGTCCGGGCTTCTGTTGAGCCTGGCCTGGCTTATGATTCGCCCCACTCCGAACCGGCTCGGATTGACAATCGCGGTATTTATTGTCATTCGACTGGGATTCAATTGGTTAGTGCTGCCGGGTCGGGCCGCTAAACGTGAGTTTTATAAAGAGAGTGCCAGTCAGGCCGCTCGCCTGACGTTGGGGCATCCTTTGTATGGCTACAAAACAACGGTAGGAGATGGCCCGGCTACCGATGTCAGTTCATTTCATATAACAGCCGTTCGCGGCCAAATTCTGCGCAAAACAGACAAAAAGATACAGGACGCTTTTTACCTCGGTGATTCGATCAGTTTGGCCGATGAACAGTATAAGCCTGTCGGGAAAATGGTGCTGTTCGATCGGCATCCAGCTTCCATCGTACAATTTAAGTGATATCAATATTATTTTATAGTAACAAATTATATCTATATTGGCTTAAACGTTCACATAATGACGATACTAATTACCGGCGGGGCGGGGTTTATTGGCCATACGTTAACCAGACAGTTGCTAATTCAGGGACATACATTGTTGCTGGTTGATAATTTTAATCACAGCTACGATCCAACCGTAAAATGGCAGCATATACATAACCTCTGGCATTTGCCGAACTGGTCTCTTTATCAGGGAGATATCCGTGATTCAGAATTCTTGAATCAAATTTTTCGGACTCATTCGGTCGATGGCGTTATCCATTTGGCGGGGTTGGCTGGTGTTCGAGCTTCCCTGCAAGATCCGGCTGCTTACTTCGACCACAACGTAAACGGTACTGCCGTTTTATTAGATGCTATGCGTATAGCTGGTGTCAAGCGGTTGGTATTTTCTTCATCGTCATCTGTATACGGCATTCGGGAGGGGGGAACGTTACGGGAAACCGATTCTGCCGAGGGTTCCGTTTCGCCCTACGCTTTATCCAAGCGGGCGGCCGAGCGGTTGTGTCTGCAACATCACCACTTACACGGCCTGCACGTATTTTGTCTACGATTGTTTACCGTTTATGGTCCGCAGCAACGGCCCGACATGGCCATCGCCCGCTTTATCCATCAACTTCACAACAACCAGACGATTTCCCTCTTTGGTGACGGGCAAAGCCAGCGTGATTATACGTACGTAGATGATATTGTGGCTGGTATTAGTCGGGCTATTGAGCGGGTGAAAGGATATGAGATTATTAATTTGGGCAGTGCGAATCCAGTTACACTGCTGGACCTGATTGCTTTACTCGAAAACCAGACTAAACGGCGCGTTCCGATTGAATGGCTAACCGAGCAACCTGGCGACGTTCCTTACACCCATGCTGCTATTGAAAAGGCCAGTCGGTTATTAGGTTACCAACCAGCCACTGACCTCAAGGAAGGCCTGCGCAAAATGGTGGGCAGTTACCAGCAAACTTATGCTTACACCCAGCCGCTGGAATAACCACACGTCTATGAAACACCCGTATGTATCAGTCGTTGTTTGTGTTTATAACGAAGCGGGGAACAGCCAGCCCTTACTTTCGCAACTCGATTTGGCGCTGGAAACGCTCGATTACGAAATCATTTACATTAATGATGGCTCAACCGACCAGACGCTAAAGGAATTACTGTCGGTTCGCCATGAACGGTTGACTATACTCGACTTACAAAAAAATTACGGCCAAAGTGCGGCACTGGCTGCCGGTATCGATGCGGCTAAAGGGACATTCATCGTCACGATGGATGGTGACCAGCAAAACGACCCGCTCGATATTCTTCCCATGCTTCGGGTGGCCGAAGAACAAGATATTGATCTGGTTGTTGGCTATCGGGAACACCGTCAGGATAGTGCCTGGCTACGCCGGTGGCCGAGCCAACTGGCCAATCGTCTTATCCGGCAAACGGTTGGCCTACGCATCGACGATAACGGCTGTGCTCTTAAAGTTTTCCGGGCTGATGTTGCCAAACGAATTGGCTTATACGGCGAACGACACCGCTTTATAACTATACTTGCCCACTTCGACGGCGCTCGAATTGTCCAGTTGCCCGTTCGCCACCATCCGCGCCTGATTGGTCAGTCTAAATATGGTTTGGGGCGCATAGGACGGGTGTTGAGCGATTTATTTCTGCTATTATTTATAAAACGATTCCTGCACAAGCCTATGCACCTGTTTGGTGGCTTGGGGCTTTTGACCCTGTTGAGCGGCTTTTTTCTAGCAATGCGTTTTTTGTGGGTTACCGATCCGAGTGTCAATGGACTCGACCGTTTCGCGGTGGGGATTATCTGGTTATTGGCCGGCGTGCAATTTCTGGCGTTTGGGCTTATTCTTGACCTCCAAATGCGAACCTATTACGAATCGCAGGGTAAAAAAAACTACATCATTCGCCGTACATACCGCACAGTTGCCCATACCGCCAACTCGTTACAAGTACACTAGACCCGAAAGGCAACTGGTATATAAATACTGAATTTTAAGGACCTATCTAAAAATACCCCCAACCCCCTGAAGGGGGCTTAATTCGCGCGTGAGCAAAGCTCCCTTCAGGGGTTGGGGGTATTTTTAGACAGCTTTTAGCGTAATTCATCCGGAAATAAGAAATTACTGAGCGTACTGAGCCTGCATTTTCTTGATGAATGTGAACCCATTTTCGGCCACATCCCAGGGATCATTGTATTCCCGCCAGACATTGATAGAGTTGGCAAAAGCAATGTCGTTCCGGGTGAACGCTTCTATTGTCATCCAGCCGCTATAGTTCAGCTCCGCCAACGTGCGGAATGTATCATCCCACGGAATATGCCCATCGCCGGGCGTTCCCCGATCGTTTTCGCTGATGTGAACATGAGCTAATACAGGGGCAATGGTGCGGATAGCCTCCGGGAAACGCTTTTCTTCCATATTGGCATGATGCGTATCGAACATGGCCCGAACATTTGGATGGTCAGCCCGATGCACTAAATCCAACAACTGGGTCATGGTGTTGCAGAGGTAACATTCGAAGCGATTCAGGGCTTCTGGGGCTAAAATAATATTGGCCTGTTTAGCGTATTCACCGGCGGCATGAAGCACCTCGGCACTGCGCGCATATTCATCGGGTTGCGGCTCCCGTCGGCTGAAGGTGGCAAACGCCGAGTGAAATGGTCCGCAAATGACCGATGCATCCATGGCATGAGCCCGGTCAATAGCGCCCTTCAGATAAGCCAGCGCCTGTTCGCGGATTTTAGCTGACTCACTAACCGGGTTCTCCTCCGAGCCAACCACCATCACGCACGTACTTTTTAGACCCAATTGCCGCAAATGATCACCGAATTTCCGGTAAGCATCAACATTCTGATTGTCGATAAAACATTCTACCCCGTCGTATCCGATTTTTTTGAGTCGTTCGACGATTGGATTCAAATTTTCTGACATGACGGCTGACCAGGCCAGTACATTAAAGCCAACTGGAGACATTGATGGTTGAGTCGATTCGGCGGCTGTTGGTAAGACTGACATAAAAGCGTAATTGGAGATTTATCGGTGATTGCCTGAAAGAATCCTTCGTTTGCGGCTTATGATTTTTGC
>CAXVWN010000007.1:0-3583 GCA_964263725.1 Spirosoma sp. | reverse complement strand
CAGGATGGCTCATAATGAACATGAAACCAAGAAAAATAATGAAGGCTTAACAGGTGAACCATCAGTGTTTACAAACCTCGACCGCGTTACATCGGGCTGGCAACCTACTGAATTGATTATTCTGGCGGCCAGACCAGCGATGGGTAAAACGGCTTTTGTCGTTAGTGCGCTCCGGAATGCCGCTGTCGATCACGGAAAACCGGTCGCCATTTTTTCGCTTGAAATGTCGTCGGTGCAGTTGGTAAACCGGCTTATCTCAGCCGAAGCTGAAATTGATTCTGAGAAAATCAGAAAAGGTACGCTGGCTCCGCACGAGTGGACGCAATTGCACCACAAAATTCAGCGGCTAACCGAAGCACCCATTTTCATTGACGATACTCCCGCCCTATCTATTCTGGAATTGCGGGCCAAGTGCCGACGCCTGAAAGCCCAACACGATATTCAAATGGTCGTGATTGACTATCTCCAGTTGATGTCGGGCGATACATCCGGCGGTCGGGGTGGCAACCGTGAGCAGGAAATTGCTTCGATTTCGCGGGCGTTGAAGAACTTAGCCAAAGAATTGTACGTACCGGTAATTGCCCTTTCGCAGTTGAGCCGGGCTGTTGAAACACGCGGTGGCGACAAGAAACCACAGCTTTCTGACCTTCGGGAATCGGGATCTATTGAGCAGGATGCCGATATGGTTTGCTTTCTCTACCGTCCTGAATACTACAACATTACAGCCGATGAAAACGGTAATTCGACAGCGGGGATTGGCGAAGTAATTATTGCCAAAAACCGGAGTGGTGCACTCGACACCATTCAACTTCGATTCATCAATAAATTCACCAAATTCTGCGATCTTGACTCTTATTTTGAGCCAGTGCAAGCGCAGGGCTTCGCTCCCGACGTAAACGGCTTGAGCAGTTTCGAAACACCACAACCCTCAGCAGGTAGTGTTTTCAAGAGTAAGGCTAACACAATGTCGAATTTCGGCAACGCTGATCCCAGCCAGGAAACACCGTTCTAATACTTTAGATAATAAGCTGATCATGATATAGTCGCCAGAGCATATGCTGGTGCAGAAATAACTTGTATCAGATTCTAATTCGACCATAAAATCACGAAACCCATGAAACACTTCGGCTTACTCATTTGCCTGTTTATCTGTTCTACGTTGGTCACTGAAGCCCAAAAATTGCGGGCACTTGATAAAAGTCCGATGGACATGGCTTATTATCCCGACGATTTTGCCCACGACCGTAAGTTTGCTCCTGCCAAGGTGGGCGATAAGGTCTACGCACGAGTAACGTATAGCCGACCGGCCAAGAACGCAAGGGACATATTTGGGAAACTACTTCCTTATGGAAAAGTGTGGCGTATTGGTGCAAACGAAGCCACCGAAATCAAACTTTTTACGGATGCTACCATTCAGGGAAAGAAAATTAAAGCAGGTGTGTACTCACTTTACGTTATCCCGAATGAAACGGAATGGACTATTATTCTGAACACCGATCTGGACCAGTGGGGAGCCTATAGTTATAAACCAGAATTAGACGTTTTGCGTGTAACAGCGCCTGTTAAAAAAGCAGAAGAAGCGGTTGAAAATCTTACGATTCAGTTCAAAAAAGCCAACGATAAGGTTAATGAATCAATAATGATGCTTGCCTGGGACACCGTTGAGGTTGATGTTCCAGTTTCTTTTTAGATCAACACGAGCCGGCAAAAATGAGAAACCCACTGGTTATAACCAGTGGGTTTCTCATTTTTGCCGGGCACTAAATCTCAGAAATTTGGCTTCAGCAAATACTTGTTATAGAACTCGTCAATAACCTTGACGGCCTCGGTAGGCGTATCAACAATACTGATTAGCTTCATATCTTCTGCGTTGATGTTATGTTCTTCTCCCAACATTACATCCGTAATCCAGTCAATCAGCCCTTGCCAATAGGATTTACCAACGAGCACAATTGGGAAGCGGGCAATCTTACGCGTCTGAATCAGGGTCATAGCCTCAAACAATTCGTCGAGGGTACCCATGCCCCCGGGCATAACGACAAATCCCTGTGCATATTTCACGAACATAACTTTCCGAACGAAAAAGAAGTCGAAGTTGATGTTTTTGTCCGGGTCAATGTAAATATTGCTATGTTGTTCGAACGGTAGCTGGATGTTAAGACCAACAGATTTGCCCCCCTGTTCAAAGGCGCCTTTATTACCGGCTTCCATAATGCCCGGTCCTCCACCTGTAATAACGCCGTAGCCATGCCGCACCAATTTGGCCGCAATCTCTTCGGTCATCGTATAGTATGGATTGTCGGGTTTGGTACGGGCAGAACCGAAGATCGACACACAGGGACCAATTTTGGCTAATTTATCGAAGCCCTCCACAAATTCGGCCATCACCTTAAAAATGACCCACGAGTCGGCCGTTTTTATTTCGTTCCAATTGTGGTCTTGAAAGGCTTCTTTAATGCGTTGTTCGTCGGGTGTTAGAAGTAACTCGTCGCGCTTTGGTAAATCGTGGGTAATGCGTTCGGTGCTCTGCGTTTCAGAACGATGAACATTTTCTTTTGTTTCTTCCATTTACGTACTAGAAAAAAAGCAGTGGGCGCGAAACGTACTCACTTATTTTAAGAAATAAAACTCTCCTAAACTAATCAAAAATTTCGTTGCCAGCCATGCCAACGAGGTTTATTATGGAGAAGGAATAGATTAACATCTAATCTGGCAAAAACGTTTCGCGCATTTTGGGGTCGCTAAGAACGTCGATACATATTGTTAGCGACCTTTAGAACCGGCCTATTATAAGCAAAATGACCCGAAATTTCCGGGTCATTTTGCTTATAATAACGTTATTAGTACCGCTTATTTCCGGCGGCTTTCTAAAAAGTTTTCTATCCGGTCCATAGCGATATTCAGTTCATCAATTGTGGGCAGACAGACAATTCGAAAGTGATCGTTTTGAACGTAATTAAAACCGTTTCCCGAGACCACTAACACTTTCTGCTCAGTCAGCAGATTGAGCACAAAATCGTCGTCGTCGGCAAGGCGAAATTGCGTCAAATCAATTTTCGGGAAGATATATAAGGCTCCTTTTGGTTTTACACAGGTTACGCCCGGAATAGCCGTCATACGTTCGTAAGCCAGCATTATTTGCTTGTGTAGCCGACCCGTTGGCATCACTAAATCATTAATACTCTGGTAACCGCCAAGCGCCGTCTGAATGGCATATTGTGTGGGCACATTGGCACAAAGCCGCATACTGGCCAGCAATGTCAGGCCTTCAATGTACGATTTGGCCCGCTGCCGCGCCCCGCTCAAAATCATCCAGCCACCCCGGAAACCAGCGGCCCGGTAGTTTTTTGACAAACCGCCCATTGTGATGCAGAGCGTATCGTTAATCATTTTCGAAATGGGGTAATGAACAGCTCCGTCGTATAGAATCCGATCATAAATCTCATCAGCAAAAACAATGAGTTTATGCCGCTCGGCAATTCGGGCAAGGCCTTCCAGTATGTCTTTGCTGTAAACGGCACCGGTAGGATTATTAGGGTTAATGATAACAATAGCCCGCGTTCGAGGAGTGATTTTGCTTTCC
>CAXVWN010000006.1:0-3278 GCA_964263725.1 Spirosoma sp. | reverse complement strand
ACCATTAGCCGCGATTCACCCCGCTCAACCGGGTATTTGGCAATAAGACTTTCGGGTAAATCAAATTTGAATTCGGATAACTTCATAATGTATTAGCACGAAAAAAAAACGGCGTGTTTTTTGTAAAGGCCGCAAATATAGTCAAAAACCCGGAAATTTTTACATGTTCCGGGTGATTTTCTTGCAAATATCGTATAAATGACTTATTAGGAGGCCGCAATAGGGTCAATCGGCTTCACTGCTCCATCTGTATTGACATGAGCCCGGTCTGAAACGTTAAATTTCGCCATCAATTCGGGCGATACTTCGTTAGCGTATGTGCCTTGAGCCGACACAAATACACCCTTCATGCCATTAGAAGCCGTGATCGCATACAAGGTCATCTCATCGCCAGGGTCCGATGTGCCTTCGAAGCGATGAAATTCATCAACAGTAAATTCTTCCCCTTTCAGCTTCGTTTCTGTGCTTTTTTCTTCCAGAAAATCTTTTTTGGGGCCAAACTCATGCGTGTAGCCGCGAGTCCGAAGGTCTTGCATGGCTTCGGTTAGGGTGGTGAAATGTTTCATAATGGTAAAGTGATTTCGTATAGTTATAAAACTCAAAATAGACCGGTATGGTTTTGGTGGGAATCATTGACAGGCTGTCAGATCGCAAGATAGCATGGGCAAACATTTGTGGATGAAACACGATTTAGGTTTAGAGTTCACACTAAACAGATACAGCCTGCGATGCTTAACAACCTTCATTCGGCTTATAAACTTCTTATCCTGACGTTTGGCATTGTAGCCTGTAATACTGATGATCCTGAATTTAATGCGCCCGTCTTTCCCGAACGTATTCCGTTTTCGGCGACTCGGCAGTATCCGGAAAGCATAGTATATGCACCTTCACTCGACAAGTTTTTGGTCAGTTCAATTACGCAGGGCAAAGTAGGTGTTCTGGATGAAAAAGGGCATTATGCTGACTTCGTTAAAGATGATAAACTGCTGATTAGCAGCATCGGTATGAAAGTTAGGGACAATCAACTTTACGTCTGCAATGGCGATCAGGGTGTTTCGGATAAAAGCACTCCGCAAACAGCCTTAAAAACCGCCGGTCTATTTATCTACAATCTAACGTCGGGTCAAAACGTGCGCCGGGTCGATCTGGCCGCCCTCTTGCCCAATCTAAATCATTTCGCCAATGACGTTGCATTTGATGATTTGGGCAATGCTTATGTGACAGACTCATTTGCCCCGGTCATCTATAAGGTACCCGCCGATACAACCCAGCCCAGCATATTCATTAACTCGCCACTCTTTGCCGGGGCACAAGGTTTCAACCTGAACGGCATCGTTTACCATCCCGACAAGTACCTGATTGTGGTGAAGTCGAACGAGGGGAAGTTGTTTAAAATTGATCTTGCCAATCCGAATAAGGTCTCTGAAATAACGGGGGTTACACTGCCCAACGGCGATGGTATGCTTCTATACAACAATGATTTATACGTTGTGAATGCCCGAAGTCGGGTGTCGCTGGTGCGCAGTTCGGATGGCTGGAAAACGGCCGCCATCGTTAAAACGGATAGCGTTGGCTATAGTGAAGCTACGAGCAATACGTTGGTAAACACCAGAATTTATACGCTCAATGCCCGAATTGATGAGGTCAGCGCGGCTGTAGCCGCCAAGAATCCGGCTCAGCTTCAGGCAAATCAGTATAGCCTTCAGCAGTTCAAATAAGCAGTTCAAATAATCAGTAAGGCCAGGGAAATCACATTTCCCTGGCCTTACTGCTTATTTGAACTGCTTCTCTTTTTAATCAGGCAACACTTTCACCATTAGATCTTTATAATAAATTACACTTTTAGGATCGTGGCCTTGCAGGGCAATTGTGCCGTGACTCAAATGGCGTTTGTCTTTGCGACCAGGCGTACTTAAGCTGTCTGCTTCGGTGTAGTCGTTGACGACTTTGTCGTTAATCTTAATGATTACTTTTTTGCCTTGTACAATGATATGTTCCGTGTACCATTCTTCGTCTTTTACCGACACTTCTTTTACGTCCTGAAACGAATATACGCTACCTGTCTTGCGCCAGTCGGTGTGGGACTGGTTCACCTGAATTTCATAACCTTGTGAAGGCCAGCCAGTTTCCTGATACGCTGTATGGATAAACATACCGGAGTTAGCACCGGGCATTGTTTTGACCTGTGCTTTCCACTCAAAATTTTTGAAATCGTGGTTGCCCACCGGCCCTTCATAGAATAAATGCGCTCGGGGACCGGCTACCATAATAGTACCATCTTTGATGCTGAACGTACTGGCATTGTCGCCAACTTTCCAGCCATTGAACGTCTTGCCATCAAAAATACTGACCCAACCGTCGGCATTTGGTCGGCTGATGAAACTAATGCACAAACCAAGCAGCACGGTAGCAGCTAACAGGCGGGGTAAGGTCGTACGCATAAAAAAGATATTAAGTCGGAGGTGATATTTAGTTACAAAGCACAAGCCTGTCAAAAACTAATGACTCTTGAGGAAGTTGTCATTATTAATTCTTCATCTATTGCTGGAGAAATTGCTTTGTCTGGATGAAAATCAATACTAATGTAACGAATTGAGAGAGAAAGTAAACTGCCTTAAGAATGGAGTAAAACAAAAATAAGTAACTTGCTAAACTGTTTTTATCCGGGCTTTATGTCCGTCAATGTTACCAATCTGATGCTTGCTGATTTGCCGCCCCAACTTTCCTTAACCCAACTTTTCGATCTCGTACCTGACAATGTGCTGTGGATGCGTGCTGTGTATAGCCCAAAAAATCAGGGAGGTGTTATACCGGAAGAAGCAGTAGAAGAGTCACAGAGTCAGTTAGTTGACTTCAGCATTGAGTACATCAACCCGAAGGCTCAGCAAACGGCCGCCAGCGGCAATCAAGTCACTATTAGTACGTCGGTTCGGTATGGTAATTCGCACAACCCGGCAAGTTCTGAGCAGGTATTTCAGAAATTGCGTGAAGTCTTTGAGAGTGGCCGGTCAGTGGAATTCGAGTATTTCGATTCTATTCTCAATCAGTGGTTTGGGGTAACCTATTCCAAAGCGGGTGAAGGGGTTTTGAGTATGGCTCGTTTGGTTGCTGCGCCAAAGAATCTGGCACTGGAAAACGAACGTCAGCGAACACTTTTAAGTAGTGTTTTTAATAGCTCACTCAATGCGGTATTCGTTTACGAAGCCATTCGTGATCACAACAATCAGATTCAAAATTTCGGTGTTCGTTTGGCCAATGAACGAGGCCGGGCAGATGCA
>CAXVWN010000005.1:0-13117 GCA_964263725.1 Spirosoma sp. | reverse complement strand
TCCGAAAGTTTAAACAGGTTCAACATGGGAAGATGCATTAAGTAATCACGCCGATTGTATGACGTCATACAATCGGCGTGATTACTTATGAAGTCATATTGAAAAACTGTTTTTCTACAAAGATGGCCAGACTTGTAATTTTAAGTTAGTGCCATCAAAAACGCCATAGGTTTTAGCAGATACCCATTCGCCAAGGTTAACGTAGCGACTGGTAGGAGAAACAGCCAGATCGAGCGGCAAATGGCGATGACCAAAGACATAAAAATCGTGGTGCATTTGGGCTTCCACGTCGCGGCAGTATTGCATCAACCATTCACGGTCTTCCCCTAAAAAATGCTCCTCCCCTTTTTCCTGATTACTGGCGCGGCTCCGGCGCGACCATGCGTGAGCCAGGCCAATACCAATGTCAGGGTGTAACCAGCGAAACAGCCCACGGGCAAGCCCACTTTCAAATACCACTTTCAGCCGTTTATAAACGAAATCACCAGGGCCAAGTCCATCCCCGTGTCCAATAAAGAAACGTTTCCCGCCAATATCGTATCGGCGTGGATTACGGTAGACTGGGATTCCCATTTCCTGCGTAAAATAGTCGTTCATCCACATGTCGTGGTTACCCGTAAAGAGCACGATTCGTATCCCCGCATCGGTCAGTTCGGCAAGCTTGCCCTGTAAGCGAATGAACCCTTTGGGAATGGTTTTTTGATACTCGAACCAGAAGTCGAACACATCGCCAACCAAAAAAATCACATCGGCATCAGGCCGGATTGCATCGAGCCAGGCAACAATGGACCTCTCGCGTTCGCGGCTTTGCTCAACCGAAGGTGTACCCAGATGAAAATCAGATGCGAAGTATGCCTTACGGCCTGTGGCAAGCGGAATAGTTTCGATGTTGGACATGATGGGGTAATTCGGCAGCAAAGGTAAGGAACTCAGTCCATACACTCTCCGATACCGCTTGCTCAAGATACATCACTTCCTGTCTGGTAATCAGCTATTTTTCCATATATCCGATCAAACAAGCAAAAACCACTTTATGAGAACTTGCCTGAAAATCAGTCTCACATCCATATTAACGACAGGCCTGGTACCTTTTTTGGGGCAGGCACAGGTACGTGTTAACGCTCCTGGTCAGGTAGTTGAACGCAACGTTGAATACCGTGCTAACAGCAAAATTGATCAGGGTATTAACAAAGGATTAGATAAGGTAGAGGAGGGTGTGATGAGCATATTTAAGAAAAAAGCCAAACCAGCACCGACGAATAACCAAACGGACAATTCAACTACGAACGGCAATGCTAATTCAGATGGGAGTCCACCCGCCAGCCGAGCCGGAGGCAGTAGTAATCGCTCCGCGAATAGCACCGATAATGTTGCAGGTGACCCCAAGACACCGGCCTCGCTAAAATCGTACAGCAAGTTTGATTTCGTGCCGGGCGAAAAAGTTATGGCTGTTGAAGATTTCATGCAGGATGCCATCGGCGATTTTCCGGACAAGTGGAATTCGACGGGTTCGGGCGAAATTGTGACGATCGACGGCAGAACCGGGCACTGGCTCATGCTTAACAAACAAGGCGAATACCTGCCTGAATTTATCAAAAATTTGCCCGATAATTTTACGCTTCAGTTTGATTTGGCCTGCAACGAAACGTTTAGTTATTATTCGTCTTATCTCTTTGTAAACCTGGCAGAACTAACCAACCCAGCCAAAGATTTCACGAAATGGGGCCGTTTTCCTACGGCAACCGAAGGTGTCCGGGTTGGGCTACACCCGCGTAATGCCGGGAATGGCGAAGCTGGCATCACGCAATTCATTACTTATACAAAAGGCGAAGAAGTGCTTAAAAACGAAACCGATCCGCGCGCGTTTGTCAACACAACTCATAATGTGGTGAAAGTATCCATGTGGCGGCAGAAACAACGACTGCGGGTATATATTGATGAAACGAAGGTGTGGGACATTCCCCGAGCTTTTCAGCCGGGTGTTACTTACACCAGTGTGGTGCTATCAATGGCTGACGTGCACAAAGAAGATGACCGTTATTATATTAGTAATTTCCGGTTGGCCGTGGGCGCGCCCGATACGCGGAATAAACTTCTTACAGAAGGCAAGTTTGTTACGCACGGCATTCTTTTCGATACGAATTCCGACAAAATCAAACCTGAATCCTATGGCGCATTGAAAGACATTGCTAATGTGTTGACGGAAAACGCCGACGTAAAGGTTCGCATCATTGGCCACACCGATTCTGACGGGGATGATGCCTCAAACATGTCGCTTTCCCAGAAACGAGCGGTTGCTGTAAAAGATGCACTTGCCAGCACATTTGGGGTTGACAACAGCCGGATGGAAACCGATGGCAAGGGAGAATCGCAACCAGCCGGACCAAATACGACAGCCGAAGGCAAAGCAAACAACCGGCGCGTTGAATTTATTAAACTATGAGATTCGACAAAAACATCTTAACTACTCATCTGGTATTTAAGAAAACGTTATTTTTGGCTTTTCTCAAAATCATCCCATGAAAATCAAATCACTGATACTGGCTTTTCCCGTATTGTGTTTAGCCTGCAGCAGCCCCAGTTCCCCTTCTGATCCCGCCAGCCAAATGGATGCCAGTCCAATTATAGCACGTCGGCCTTCGGGAGTTACGGCGCTCACCGTCGATCTTAATTACGACGAGCCCTGTAATATTTTGGGGGAAGAGTATGTCCGCAGTACATTCAATTTAGACGAAACAGTTAAATTGGATGAAGTTCACGAACACAACGGTTGTGAGTTCGGCTGGGCAGGTAATAAAGTTCTCGTTTCGTTCGGCGGGTCCAAACCTTACGAGTCCATATACCTTGCCGAATATATGTTCGACAGGATGTATCAGGACAAGCCAGCCATCGTTATGACCAAGACTATTGAGGCTGCTCATGATTCAACGATCAGTGGCCCCGAAACAGAAGGCACCAATGCTGAATCGTCAGCGACCGAGACGCCTGACGCGCCAGAGCATCACACGACAGACGACAATCAACCGCAGCACGGTGGTATCACGGCAGCAACTCCGCATCTTACCAAACCTGCCGTTAGCACGGGCCATTTTGAGGCCGTACCAAACGTAGGCGACAAAGCTGTATGGGACGCATCGACTGGTGCTATGCACGTTCTCTACAATAATCACATCATTAATGTGACTGTCGAAACGAAAAACAAAGCTGAAGTACGGAAAGAACACGCTCAGAGTTTAGCCGAAGTATTGATCGATAAGATCTCGGAAAACGAATACACCCGTCGGTTGTAATCGATTCAAAATTTTCACCACAAAAAGGGGTTGGGAATATCCCAGCCCCTTTTTTATGCATGCTTCTAGCTTAAGTACTAAAGAATTTTTTTAACCACATCGGAGCGCCGAAGCGGTTAAAAATTAATTTTAAATTTACCCGAAACTTACAATCTATACTGGAATCTGCTCGAACATAACAGCGGGTTGCGTTGCATCTTTAAACGCTTTGCGAGGCCGAATATTAAGCGTTTGGAATAACTGTAGATCGGCGTTTTCGTCAGGATTAGGTGTAGTCAGGAGTTTATCGCCTGCGAAAATGGAATTGGCTCCGGCCAGAAAACACAACGCCTGTTCCTCGGTATTCATCCGAACGCGACCGGCCGAGAGTCGAACCATTGCATTCGGCATGATAATACGAGCGGTAGCAATCATCCGAATCATTTCCCAGACTGATACCCGAGGCTGATCTTCCAGCGGTGTCCCTTCAACCGGCACCAGCGCATTTACGGGTACTGACTCAGGATGCTGTGGCAACGTAGCCAACGTGTGCAACATGCCAATACGGTCCTGATCTGATTCACCCATACCGATGATCCCACCCGAGCAAACCGAAATTCCGGCTTTACGGGCGTGACCGAGTGTGTCTAAGCGATCATCGTAGGTTCGTGTGCTGATAATGTCGCCATAAAACTCTTCGCTCGTATCGAGGTTGTGATTATAAGCATACAAACCAGCATCTTTCAACTTCTGCGCCTGACTTTCCGATAACATACCGAGCGTGCAGCAGACTTCCAGACCCATTTCATTGACGCCCTGCACCATTTCCAGAACTTTATCGAAGTCGCGGTTATCGCGTACTTCACGCCAGGCGGCACCCATACAGAACCGTGTACTGCCGGTGTCTTTAGCGCGTTGTGCGGCCGTTATAACCTCATCTACTTCCATGAGTTTATGGACTTTCACGGCGGTGTGGTAACGAGCCGCCTGCGGACAGTAAGCACAGTCTTCGGGACAACCACCCGTTTTTACCGAAAGCAACGTACAGACCTGCACTTCCTGCGGATCATGATGCTGACGGTGAACAGTGGCGGCCCGATACATCAGGTCCAGAACAGGCGAGTTATAGATTTCGGCGATTTCAGCACGAGTCCAGTCGGTACGCATGGAGATACGATTTTTTATTTTTGAACCCAGAATAAATTGCGGGAGCTACAGAACGTGTTAGCTCAAGAGCGATGAGTGGTCAAAAATCGTAAATCAAACGCCAGAAACCAACAATCATTTCATGCCAAATAACACCCGCATCACCTTGAACGGGCGAATTAGTCCAATATAAAGAGCCATACAAGTTAATAACGTTGAAAAACTTATAACCAGAAAACCATCGTAAACACCTAGGCTAGTGCTCGTTAAAACATAATACCCGATGAGTACAATAACCGTCTGGTGAAGAATATAGAATGGGTAAACAGCTTCGTTCAGATGGGGCAAAATAGATCGATTGATATTTAAGTAGCGGTAACCATAGGCAATCGTCGCCAGTACCGAAAACCACGTCAGACCAATACTATTGAAACTGTAGAGTGTAGTTAATACTTTAGATGCGTCAATGGTATCCTCGCCTATAAACGCTCTGGCACTGTACAAAATATCGGTACAAATAAGCGTAGCCACCAGAAAATAACGGCGCTGGTCGGTGATAGTTTGCCAGAAATCGCGCCGACAAATCAGGATATAGCCCAGCCAGAATAACAGCAGGTTTTTCATAAAATAAGCCCAGTCGTTTACTAGGGCGTGGGTTTCGTTAGGAAAGAATCCGCCCAGTGCCACATCGTTGAGTAATAAAAGACCAACCAGCCACATGGCCCCGCCCGGCCGAGCCATTAGCCGACCAATCTGTTCTGTGAAGCGTTGGCCTTTCTCACTTTTCAACCACCGAAACACTGGAATACTCAACAGTGAATAGACGAATAAGTAACAGACAAACCACAGGTGATGCCAGCTAAAAGCCCCGCCCATTCCCCCATCCTGATAAACTTGGAATTTAAATACCTCGGGATAAAAGTCAACATAACTTCCCGTAAACCTTCCCCGAAATAGCCACTCAATATAAATTTGGGGGGGCACAATAACGAACATCCCAAACACCAACGGCACAAACAACCGCCGAACGCGCTCCCTGGCATAGGAGCCGAAGGAGTTTTTTTTCAGCGCGAAATAACTACCCGCACCCGAAATAAAAAACAATAACGGCATCCGCCAGCGGTGCAGCCAGCGCATAACTTCTTCCATCGGCTGGCTATGTTCAACACTTTTGATATGCCAGCCCCACGATACGTAAATCATACCCGTATGATAGAAGAGTAAGGTTAGAATGGCGATAACACGGAGCCAATCCAGGTCGTAGCGCCGTTGACTCAGGGCCGGGGTCGTGGAGCTTTGAGAAGAGGGAATCGTTGTGACAGCTTGCATATACTTATTTTTTAACCCGGAGAACGTAAAGATTAACATTAAGGCAGTCGATAAGCCACTACATAATCGCCCAGGTTCGTTCCTAACTTTCCATGACCACCGGCAGCAATTACGATGTACTGCTGCCCGTTCACCTGGTAAGTCATGGGCGTAGCCTGACCACCCGCAGGCAGGGGCGTTTCCCAAAGCAGGCTACCGTCCTGCGTTTTGAAAGCCCGCAAATGCCCGTCTAAACTAGCCGCAACAAATACCAGCCCGCCCGATGTGGTAATAGCGCCACCAAAATTCAGGGAACCCCATTGTTTGGCCTGTGGGTAGGTTGAAATATCCATCATGTAGCCTAAAGGTACTTCCCATTCCAGCGAACCTTTCCGTAAATTCAGAGCAACCAGCGTGCCCCAGGGCGGAGGAGTTTGCATGTGGATACCCCGTTCATCCTTCGTAAACAAATAGCTTCGCTTTACCACATAAGGCGTTCCCGATTGCATGCCCGTTTCGGCACGAAGAAGATCCTGGTCATTCTTAACCGACTCCGCCAACTTCTCCCGCGCTACCAACCGAATCACAGCGGCCATTCGATTGACATTTGTGATAAGCAATCCCGACTCGGGGTCATAACTCATGCCTCCCCAATGAACGCCCCCCACATTACCCGGCGTCATGATACTTCCCTGTAACGTAGGGGGCGTAAAAATTCCGGCGTAGTTAAGGCCGTCAATACGGTGTTGAGCGGCAGCTTTTTCGTCGGGCGTTACGCCCCAGGCATCAATTTTCTGTAGACCTACTACGGGGAGTGTTGCCGGGAAAGGCTGTGTAGGGAAAGTTTCCTCTCCCGGAACCGTTGATTTAGGAACGGGCCGTTCTTCGACCGGTAAGAGCGGCACACCTGTTTCCCGATGCAGAATAAAAATGTGTCCCATTTTAGTGCCCACGGCTACAGCCGGAACGGTTTTGCCATTTTGCGTAAATAGAAATAGTAAAGGTTGCGACGCATTATCGTAATCCCACACATCGTGATGGACCGTCTGAAAATGCCAGACAACTTTGCCCGTAGACGCCCGAATTGCCACAATTGAGCTGGCATACAAATTTTTACCCAGTCGTTCGCCCCCGTAATAATCGGGGCTGGGGCTGGTAGTCGGAATGAAAACCAGATCCCGTTCGGCGTCGGCGGAGATAAGTGACCAGGCATTGGCCGCACCTGTCTGGCTGGCATTGGGGCCTTTCCAGGTATCAAACCCGGCATCATTTTTCGAGCGGGGAATTGGGTCCCAGCTCCAGCGCAAGGCACCCGTTAAGGCATCGTAAGCCCGCACAACACCTCGCTCGTAATTGAATCGCTGGTTATCGCCCATCGAGGAACCGACAACAACGGTATTTCCGATGATGGCGGGTGGCGACGTAATACTGATGTTCCCAACGCCCTGCCGTAAATCTACGCTACCTGCGTTCCCAAATGTAGCGACTGGCTTGCCGGTGAGAGCATCCAAAGCGATTAACCGACCATCAAGCGTAGCCACAAAAATCCGTTTGGTCGCGGTGGCCGATGCGCTTTTATCGTTGGGATCGGGCCACACCGAAACACCCCGCGATGTAATTTCGGATAAGTCCTGCCGTAGGTAAACATCGGGATTATAGTCCCATTTTTTCTGGCCAGTGGTGGCATCAATGGCGAAAACCCGTGAAGTAGGCGTACTAAAGAAAAGCGTTCCATCAACCATGATTGGTGTGGTTTCAAAAGCCGCTTTCTCTTCAGCCGACGTGCCTTTGTATAGTTCCAATTCGCCCGTACGAAAGGTCCAGGCTACGGTTAACTGCTTTACGTTTGTCGAATTTATTTGGGTAAGGGGCGAAAAACGCATGCCGCCCGCATCATTCCCATAAGCAGGCCACTCGACAGAATTAGTGGTTTTTTTTTGAGCAACCGCCTGTCCAATAACAACAATAGTCAGACTAAGAAATAGGAAAGTGATTCTGACAAATTGGCCTTTCGATAGATCAGTGAGACAAGTTTTACCAAAGGAGTTCATAAGCTTACTTTTGATTGGATGCCTCAAAAGTCTTGCTTATACGTCTAGAATGGCCTATCTCCCGGCAATAACGAAGTTCATGCCGAACGGGACGAAGTCGGATGCGGCCCAGCTGACCCGACCGTTTGCCGATATTGGGCTGGCGTTTGGTTCGTCAGCCGTTTGAAAGCCGTATGAAAAGCCGACGGTGAATTATAGCCAACTCGCTCGGCAATCTCGTCGATTTTGAGATGCGCTGTTGCCGGTTCGTTTAACAACCGTTGGGCTTCAGCGATTCGGTACGTGGCCAGCCAGTCGAAGAACGTTTGCCCAAGTCGGTCGTTGAGCAATTGCGACAAATTGTGCGGACTGGTATCCAGTCGTGCGGCCAGTTTAGGTAACGACAGGTCACTATCGAGGTAAGGTTTTTCAGATTCGAGCAAACGCGTAAGTTTACCAAGAACAGCATCTTCCACCTCTTCCGACAAGGACGATTTTTCGTATTTTCTTTTTGGCTCCGCAACTATTTCCGGCAGGCTTGGCGTCATAACCGGCTCATCAGCGAAATAGCTTGAGCCGGTCATGACGCGTATGCTCGTAATATAAATGATGAGGGTTAAATAGCAGGCCAGCAGGTAATCTCCCAAATCTTCGTAAAACTGCGGCTTGATAATAACAACCAGGGCAGGTAATATCAGGAACAATAAAGTTTGGTTACGCAACTGTGCCAATCGCACCGGCGAGTTCTGCCAGAAAGGTCGTCCTGCCCGACGATAAGCCTGATAAACAAGTACTAAAGCAAGTACATTATATAGCAGGCAACTCAGTGTTGTCAGTTCGTTAATATAGTCCCGAAGGCCAAAAAAATCTTCGTTTAAGTAATTGGCAGGTTCGGGAACAAACGGAAGTTCGGGATGGTAAGCGTGAAGGTAATTGTTGTATTTAACCTCTACAGGTTGATAAAGCCAGGAAATAGCGTTAATTGCCCAAAGAACGGCTGGTAGAAAATGCCATCCCCATTGCTTCGGCAGTCGTCTCCAAATTCGGGCAAAAACGAATAGAAAAAACAGCGGCCCCATCACAAAATTGAGGGGTTCCGAAAAGTCAACGATGGCTAATGCCCGAAACATATAATTGCTATAGCAGAGAAACATCTCCCCAATTACAGCCGATAAAGCCAGCATGAGGCACCCCATGCAGCGGCCCGCAACACTCCGCCCTCGTGTGCCGGTTAGGAAGAAAATACCCAGAAAAATCCCCTGCGCTACGCCCAGAAAAATGATGAGGGCGAATAAATCAAGGTGAATGGGAAGGGTTTGCATCAGAACAGCATTGCTTAATGCAAGGTAAAAAAAAAGACCTATACGATTTCAAAAATCGTATAGGTCCGAACTACGTAAACCAAACTTATTATCGAATCTCAATTTCGAACGGTAAACGCATTTGTACGCCTTCCATCGTTTTGAGTTTTTTCATATATTTCACATACGGAGCTAATTCGCCCAGTTGTGCCTGAATTTTTGCGTCCTCATCGCCCCCGAACGAGTTCATCATTTGCTCGAAAAACTCTTTCTTACGCGGCTGATATTTCAGTTGGAAGTCACCTTCTTTCAATTTAGCTGACTGAGCCGCCAGTTTAATGGCATCATCTAAACCACCAAGCTGGTCAACCAGGCCGATAGCTTTTCCTTGCGTACCGGTCCAAACTCGCCCACCCGCAATGGCCCGCAGACTATCAACCGGTAATTTCCGTCCGGCTGCGGCCTTACTCGTGAATTCAGCATAAATCCGTTCCGTTGCCCGCTGCATCGTCTGCTTCTGAAACGGAGTCATTTCATGCGTAGCGGTTGGAAAATCGGCATTGGTATTCGTTTTCACCCGGTCGTACGTTACACCGAGTTTGTCTTTAAAGAAATTTTCGGTGTTAAACAGTAGCGAAAACACGCCGATAGAGCCCGTAATCGTGTTTGGTTGGGCCACAATCTTGTCGCAACCCATGAGCATGTAATAGCCGCCCGAAGCCGCATAGTCGGACATGGAGCCGATTACAGGTTTGGCTTTCCGGGCCAGTTGGACTTCACGATACATCACATCCGATGCCAGTGCACTGCCCCCGCCCGAGTTGACACGCAATACAATGGCCTTCACTTTATCGTCTAACCGAGCCTTTCGAAGCTCTTCGATAATCGTTTCGGAACCGATGCTGTTATCCCCACTTTTGCCCGATTGAATATCGCCCGAGGCAATAATTACCGCAATACGGCTGCTACCACTGCCATCACTATCGTCGTTCGTTTTCTCCGAACTTTCGTATTTACTCAACGAAACGTAATTTATTTTCTTCTTTTCTTCAACGCCTAACTGCTTACGAATTAAGCCTTCCAATTCATCCTGATACCCAACATTCGTAACGAGTTTCGTGCGCAGGGCATCTTCGGGCTTCTGAATGGTCAATTCATCGGCGTAGCGCTTAAGCGAGTCAACCCGGAGGCCCCGGCTCTGTGCTATGCCAACCATCATGTGGTTATTTATAGAAGTTAGGAATGAGTTCACCTGCAAGCGATTGGGATCGCTCATGTTCTCGCGAATAAATGGCTCAACCGCACTTTTGAAATCACCTACTTTGAAAATTTCTGGCTTGATCCCTAGCTTATCAAGCGTTCCTTTAAAGAACGAAAGCTCGGCATTGAGGCCGTTCCATTCTAAATCACCAGCCGGGTTCAGATAAATTTTATCGGCTACCGATGCGAGGTAATATCCTTTTTCGGTCATCGTCTCGGCATAGGCGTATACAAACTTTTTAGATCCTTTGAAGTCAATCAACGCGTTTCGAACTTCTTCGAGAGACGCCCAGCCCGCCACCGGATTTTCGGTTTGCAGATAAATACCTTTGATATTTTCATCCTCTTTAGCCTCCTTTAAGGTCTTTTTAAGTTCAATAAGGCCAATAGCATCGCCTGAGCCACTAACCGGGCCAAAACCGTTGAACGGATTATCGACACTGCGCTCTTCAATAGGTTTGTCTAAATCTAACTTCAACACCGTATTTTCCTTAACAGTGGTCTTTTTGTCAGAGGAAGATAAGGCGGTTCCAATGCCAATCAGAAGCAGAAAGCCGATAAACGAAAACAACAGCAGGCCTACAATGGTGGCCAGAACGTACTTAAGAAACTGTAGCATGAAAACGAATTAATAAAAGGCCCTTGCTTAACAGGCTATATACAAATATAGCCCGGAAGTAAGTTTCCGGGCTATAAAAGTGTTGAATATAAGAAAATGGCGGACGAGTGGCGCCAATACTACATTAGCTTATAATCGGAGATTGATGTCTGAATAACTTCCCAGGCTTCGGCCTGTCCATAAATGTTAGCCAATTCCATAACGGCAGGCTCTTCAGGTAGGTTTTTGTACGTCAGGAAGTAATGCCGTAACCGCTTCACCACCGCTTCGGGCAGTTGGCCGAGTTCGGTATATTGACCATACATAGCGTCGCCTTTAAGAACGGCAATGATTTTATCATCGGCCTCACCCTTGTCGATAAGCCGGAAACCACCAATGGGAATAGCCTGCAAAATAAGGTCACCGTGCGTAATCTCACGTTCGGTCAGCACACAAATATCGAGTGGGTCACCATCGCCATGTTCAACGATTCTACCCGATTTCTCACTCGCTAAACGAGCAATCTG
The DNA here is from genome assembly GCA_964263725.1 of Spirosoma sp. GTDB lineage: Bacteria > Bacteroidota > Bacteroidia > Cytophagales > Spirosomataceae > Spirosoma. The sequence goes on along the minus strand of CAXVWN010000005.1, from coordinate 1,678 downwards.
TTCGCCACAATAGGTTTGTGGAATAAAGCCATACAGCGCAGGGAGCACGTTGGAATATTGCTGAGGACGGTCAATTTTGAGGTAGCCCGTCGTCTTGTCGATCTCGTACTTAACGGTGTCGGTTGGTACAATCTCAATAAAGACAGTAACTTGTTTAGGAGCTAAATCGCCGATTGGAATACCATGCCAGGGATGGGCTTTAAAATTACTCTTCATTGGTTTTTACTAAGAAATTATGGATCTATTGATAAATAAAAGCCGACTATACCGGCACATTTTGTTCTGAAAATCCGACCTTTTCAGCCACTAATTGGTCGGTGGATCGGCTCAGGCCCTGCCGAACGAGCATTTCACCCAGAAATCCGGCCAGAAACAACTGAACGCCCAGAATGATGGCTACCAGACCGAAAAAAAATAGGGGATTATCGGTTACATTTCTAAACTTCGCTCCCTGTGCAATATTGATGAGTTTTTCAACAATAAGCCACACGGCAAGTATTGAACCAATAAAAAACGACAGTGTTCCGAAGGTGCCGAAGAAATGCATCGGCCGCTTGCTGAACCGATGTACAAAGCCAATAACCAGTACGTCGAGAAACCCGTTCACGAAACGCTCTAATCCAAATTTGGTTGTACCATATTTTCGGGCCCGGTGTTGAACCACTTTCTCGCCAATACGACTGAAACCGTCCCACTTAGCGACAATTGGTAAATTTCGATGCATGTCGCCATACAATGAGGGAGCAATCGTTTTTACGACCTTTTGCCGGTAGGCTTTCAGGCCGCAATTGAAATCGTGGAGCTGTACGCCCGAGATCCAGCGCGAAACAGAATTAAACAGTTTGGTCGGCAGCGTTTTTGTAATGGGGTCGTACCGTTTTTGTTTCCAACCCGATACGAGATCATATTTCTCCTCGGTAATCATACGGTATAGTTCCGGAATTTCGTCGGGACTATCCTGCAAATCGGCGTCCATTGTAATGACAACCTGACCTCGCGACGCCTGAAAGCCGGTTTGCAGACCGGCGGTTTTACCATAGTTACGGTTAAACCGAATACCCCGCACATTCGGATTACGGGTTGACAGATGCTCAATAACAGCCCACGAGTCATCGGTACTGCCGTCGTCAACGAACAGTATTTCGTACGTAAAATGATTTTCCGTCACGACCCGCACAATCCAGTCGTGCAGTTCGGGCAGCGACTCATCTTCGTTGTAAAGCGGAATTAGAACGGTTAGTTGAAGCAATTCAGTCATGTATTGATGAGACGATGTGCCCTATACGCTAGTAACGTATTTTGCGCATCAACAATTCTCCGGCGCAAAGGTCGTAAAGAGAATCAGAATATCAGGTAAAAATCACGGAGTAATGACCGAAATTCTGCTGTGTAGGTCTCTCCTGGCCCTACCGCTTTTGGTTCGGACCTCTCGCAGAGTTCGTGGATAGTCAACATTTCATCGGGCATTGGGGAATTTACAAACGAAAAACCAGTTATAATCCGAAAGACCGTTTTTTGGGCGTGATGCCGGATCAACAGTCGTGTAAATGAACGTAAACCCGTTTTCTTTGCCAATTCAGCCAATTTTTCGGCTTCGTAGGGCGGCAATAAAACCCACCCTTGGCCATCCGGTTTCATCAACCGGACAACAGCCTCAACCAGATCCGAAAATGGCATT
>CAXVWN010000004.1:0-10523 GCA_964263725.1 Spirosoma sp. | reverse complement strand
CCGTATACTACGTATAAATCCAGGTCTTTGTCGCCGTCGGCATCGAAGAACAGAGCACTTGTTGCTTCCTGCTCAGATTGGATAGGAAACGGTCGTTTAACCAAGCCACCATTAGCGTTTTGCCAGAAAAGACAAGCCGCGCTACCCCGGTAGGAACCACCCACGAAACAGTCATCCAGACCATCGCCATTGACATCGCCAACGGCCAGCGCGAAACCGGAGCGCGACAGCATTTTGTGCATGGCTGCGGTCTGTTTAAAGTCGACAAAATCAGATTCCCGATGTGTAAAGTCGATTGGAAATAACGCTGTTACGTCCGAAAAAAGCGTTGGTTGCGAAGCGGTTGGGATTGATTTTATTGTTGCCTTTGCTTGCCGGTACGAAAGGATAAGTGGCTGATTGGTAGGCACCTGACGTCTGGTTTCAGTACGTCCACCCGGCCATTCAATTTGTAAGGAGTCGATATTGTCTTTTGCTCCAAGTCCAAAATGGAGTACAGGTTCCACGGAGGAGAGATAACCGCGCACCACTGCCAGTTCCTGATACTGCATTTGACCCGCTTGCCAAAGGGTTACTTTAGCGCCAATGCCCTGACGGTTGGCCGAATCACCTTGCAGTTTGATGGTTAAATAATGCTGATTGGATGACTGCTCACGACTTCGATTTCGGTAGATAAGCGCTTCCGAATCAACGTTGTTGACCGCGAGATCCAGGTCGCCATCGTTGTCGAAATCGGCGTAGGCGGCACCATTGGCAAATGACTCGGTATGGAGCCCCCACTGCTGAGAAACATCGGCGAATGAACCATCGCCCGTATTGCGGAAGGCATAATGTGCAAGCTGAATTTCAGGTACTTTGTCTAATAAATCAAGTCGTTTCTTTGTATTGTATTCGGTGGTGCCGAAGCCGGAAAAATCTTCGGTAAAGTTGATGAAATCGCGGTCGGTGACGTTTTTACGGTAGCCGTTGGTGATGTACATGTCGTTCCAGCCATCGTTGTCATAGTCGGCTAAAAGGGTAGCCCAACTCCAGTCGGTTTGCGCGACACCGGCCATCAAACCTACTTCACTAAACAGCGGTGTGTTATTGGCCGCCAGATTACCCAGATTAAGTTGAAGCGAATTGCGCATGTACTGCATTTGATTGCCGTAAGGTTCTGAAACGCTCATTTCTTTACGGTCATAATCCTGACCGTTCAGCATCATTTTGAGTCGTTTATTTTCCTTCGGCAACATGTCCAACTGCATCAGATCGGGACGGCCATCGTTATTGAGATCGGCGGCATCGACGCCCATGCCGTACATACTCGTATGAGCCGTAGCCTGTTTTATAACGTTGGTAAAGTGGCCGTTACCGTCATTCTGGTACAGAATGTCGCTGCTTGTAAAATCATTGGAACAATAAATATCAGGATAGCCATCTTTGTTGAAGTCGCTGATAACCAACCCTAAACCAAGCTCATCGTACCTAATGCCTGCCTGCCGGGAAACGTCGTGGAAAACCGGATGCCCGGCGGGTCCGATGCTTTCGTTGCGATAGAGTTTCCCCGTGCTGGGATGCGTTCCGTCGGAAACAACCGGACGAAGGTGGGCGGGATTTTGATAATCGGGGGCGGTGTTGAGTAGAAAAACATCTAAATCACCGTCGAGGTCGTAATCGAAAAAGGCCGATTGGGTAGTAAAAGCCGGGTCCGCTAGTCCGTAGGCTTTCGCCATTTCTTTAAAAACAGGTTTGCCCTGTTTAAGTCCCTGATTCACGAATAGCAGGTTTTCGGTATGTTTCAGAGCCGAATGGCTCGCCACCGAAATATAAATATCCGGCCAGCCATCCTGATTAATATCCGTAACAACAACGCCTGAACACCAGCGGTCCGTCGTCAATCCAGCCGATTCGGTAATGTCATCAAAGACGAATCCGTCGTTGTTTTGTTTTCCCCGATTCAGATACAGGCGACAGCTAACCTGATTGCCGGTGAAGAACACATCGGGGAAACCATCTTTATTAAAGTCACCAATACCAACGCCCCCGCCATTGTAAAAATTGGTGAACGTAAAGCCATTTAGCTGTTCGGAGGGCGTTAGTGAATTAGTGAAATTTATATGTGTCTGGGCGCTGGGGAGTTGCTCGAACAGAGTAGGCGAGGACTTGCCACAGGCCGTCAATACGCTGCTCAGAATAGCAATCCAGATGACCCGCAACCACATCTTTTGCATAAAATAACTTGTTCAGGATAATGGACAATGAATAATGCAAAATGGATAATGAACTATATAAAGTACTAATCGTAGCCCGTTATCCATTTTGCATTATTCATTGTCCATTAACTTTATTACAACAATGACACCAGGATACCCCAGTGTCATTGTCACTCAATTGTATGACTTCATTCGCTTAATAACCAGGATTTTGCCCTTTAAGGCCAATGTTCGGGTTATTGTCAATCTCTTGCTGGGGAATGGGCAGTAATTCATGTTTGCCTTTCTGGAAATAGGCCAGCGGCTCGGTTTTTAGCTTGCCCAGTTTCCGCCAGCGCAAAATATCCCGGTTCCGAATTTCTTCGCCATTTAATTCGACCCGCCGTTCGTGCATAATGGCGGTAAACACCTGGTCTTTATTAGAAACAGGGTAGTTTGCCGTCGGATAAGCAGGCATCGCTACACTGGCCCGGCTCCGAACCATGTTCAGATAGGTAACCGCACTGGCCGTATTGCCTAACTCGTTTTCGCACTCGGCCATTGATAGCAGTGTTTCGGCGTAGCGCATGATACGTTGGTTGATGCCGCCCGTTGTTGAAACCCCAGCTTTGTACATCAGGGTAAATTTCCGCCAGCTTATTTTTTGCACTTTTCCATCAACTGTCGAACTAAAGCCGTTTTGCACTTCGTCAGTCAGGGTATTCAAACCATTGTTGAATTTATCACCCGTTGTGTACACCGATTTAGCGTAACGAGGGTCGGTTTTGGCATCGCCCTTACTGGTTTTTTCAAACTCGGCCAGCAGACTATTCGATGGAATAATGTTGCGCCATCCGATGCCCGAATACTCCTGAGTCCGAACGGTTTCTTCGCCACCCGAAGCACCATCGCCATCAGTACCCCAGTTGAACGTACCGCCCGATGGCAGAAAGTTTACTTCCCAGATCGACTCTTTATTGAACTCAGTCTCTTCGATGAAATTATCGTTATACTCATCCACCAATTGATACGTGCCTGAACTGATGATTTTCTGAAGCTCCGTTTTTGCATTGGCATAATCCCCCTGCTGCATATACACGCGAGCCAGCAACATCTGAGCGGCACCTTTGGTAGCACGGCCCTGATTAGCGGCATCATACGTAACTGGCAGAGCATCCTGAGCGGCTTTCAAATCGGCTACAATAAATGCGTATACATCGGCCTCGGGCGAACGGGGTGCTGAAGCGGCCAGCGAAGTGACGTAGTTTTTATACAGCGGAACCCCACCCCACAGACTAACCAATTCGAAATAGGACCAGGCCCGCAGGAATTTAGCTTCTCCGGTTGCCTGATTAGCTATACTAGCCGTCAGGGTAGAAGTGGAAGCAGCCGCTTTGTCAATAACCACATTGGCCCGGTGAATGACCCGGTAGGCACCTGTCCAAACGGCACTCACCAGCGAGTTGCCCGTATCGTGAACACCCGTCAGCAATTGGTTACGGGGCGTTTCGAGCTGACCACCGCCAGCCGCCACATCATCAGAACGCAGATCCTGGGTGAAAAACCACTCACGCGCCACTAAATTGGTGGATTGAAGAGCCCCATAAATGCCATTGGTGGCACTCCTTATCTGCACATCGGTTTTAAAGTAACTGTCGGTTGTAACAGCGTTGGGGTTGAGCTGATCTAAACTCTTATCATTACACCCAATAGCTACGCCCAATAGCAAAGCGCTGATTATATAATATTGTCTTTTCATGGAAAGAATAAAATTTGAGGTCGTCAAAAAACCGGTTAGAACGTGAGCTGAAGACCAGCCAGAAATGTGCGTGCCTGTGGATAGCTGGCATAGTCGATACCGCTACGAAGCAGCGTACCATTGCGCGAACCAATTTCTGGATCATAGCCTGTATACTTGGTCAGCGTCAGCAGGTTCTGGGTCGATACATACACCCGAACTTTGCTAACAAACCCGTTTGTCAGGCCGCCCAGCGTCTTGACCGGTATTGAATAACCAATCGTCAGATTCTTAATCCGCATGTAAGACCCATCTTCAATGAATCGGTCCGATGTGCGGCTGTTGTTGTTAGGGTCGCCACTCACGGCGCGAGGTACGTCGGTATTTGTATTGGTTGGTGTCCATGCATTCAGGACAGCCGTGCCTGCATTAAACAGACGTAGCATTCCCTGCGTAACCACTTTTGTGCCGTTGTAAATCTTATTCCCCTGAACGCCTTGTAAGTACAACGTGAAGTCGAAGTTTTTGTACGTACCGCTGAAATTAGCCCCATAGTTAAATTTCGGTAGGTAGCTTCCCAAATACGTCCGATCGTTAGCGTCAATTTTACCGTCGCCGTTGAGGTCTTTAAACTTGATATCACCGGGCGCGGCTTTATCCTGATACAACGTTTGGTCGTTACCGTCGATGCCGTTTGCCGCACTGATAGCAGCTTGATTCTGGAAAATACCATCGACCTGCCAGCCGTAAAATGACTGAATGGGTTGCCCAACTTCAGTCTTGGTGATATCGAACCCGCCGTAGTCCGGATTTTGGCCCGCGTAGATGGCTGCCGTTGGCGTAGCCAGACTCAACACCCGGTTGTGGGTGATTCCTATATTGGCCGATACATTCCCCCGGAAATCTCCTTTTGAATAATTATAGCCTGCCTGGAATTCATACCCCCAGTTTTTCATGCTGCCAATATTGGCGACAGGTGCATTAGTGTAACCAATGGAGTTAGGGATAGGAACTGCCAGAATCAACCCATCGGTAAACCGGTTATATACTTCGCCCGTGAAGGTGATTCGGTTATTGAACAAGCCCACATCAACACCCACGTTAACCATGTCGGTAGTTTCCCATTTCAGTTCGGTATTACCTAACGAGTTAAAATAAGAACCTAAACCGTTGGCGCTACCAAATGGATAGGCAGTAGCGTCGGCCTGAACCAGTGATTGCCAGGCGTAGTTGCTGATGCCATTGAAACCCGTTCTGCCGTAGCTGGCCCGAAGTTTCAATTCGGAAAGGTTCGACAAGCCTTTCATAAAGCTCTCCTGGTTGATACGCCAGCCCACCGATGCCGATGGGAAATTACCCCACTTGTTGCCCGGAGCAAACAGGGACGATCCATCCCGACGAATCGATGCGCTGAGCAGGTATTTGCCGTCGTAATCGTAGTTGACACGACCTACATACGAAATCAGATCCGTTTCGGCACGGGTGCTGGTTATGGATGGGTTGCTCACGCCTTGAATTACATCGAGGTCATTATTGGGTCGGGTGCCAGAACCAGTCAAACCGGTAGACAGTACTTTTTGGGTTTCAGCCACTGCCAGTACACTGAGGTTGTGTTTGCCAAATGTTTTATCAAAAGACAACTGATTGGTAACTGTCTGGGCAATATTTGTATTACGTACCTGCTGCACAGTGGCGGAAGTACGCTGCCCGTAGCCATCGTTGTAAATAGGATTGAAGGTGCTACCGTTTGAAAACCCTAAATCAACGCCATAATTGAAGCGGTATTTCAGAAAGCTGGTCAATCGAACATCGGCGTAGATGGTGGCAAACGCTTTCAGGAATTTAGTCCGTGTAACGTCCATAACGAGAGCGCGAAGCGGGTTTTCCGGGTCAGAACCGTCGAGTGCTGTTGGCGCGCTGAATCCACCTGCCTTCGTGGGGTCAGTCGTTGGCCAGTAGGGCATCATCCGGATGGCGTGCATCAACTGCGACCGATCTGCCGACGGCTCCGCGCGCTGGTTACTGTAGGAACCGGTCAGCGTTTGACCAATCGTTAAAAACTTGGCTACCTGATGATCAGAATTCAGACGCAATGAACCCCGTTCAAAATCGGTACCCTTCATAATGCCGTCCTGTTTGAAATAACTACCCGACGCGAAGAAGCGGGAAACAGCATTACCCCCCGACAAGGAAAGCTGATGTTGAGCAATGGGTGCATTGCGAAAAATCTCGTTCTGCCAGTTCGTTTCTGTCTGAGCAAAGGTTTGCGTTGCTCCGGCATAAATAGGCTGATTCAGGTCGCTCAGACGGCCCGGCGTTGGAATGCCCGCGTTCGACGTAAGCGCCTTGGCATACTGAACATACTGGTCGCGGTTAAGGACGTCTACTTTATGCCAGGCACTCTGAGTACCTACATAAGAATCCAGCGTAATGCGCACTTTACTATCCCGACCGCCCTTCTTGGTTGTAATCAGGATAACTCCATTCGATGCTCTCGATCCATAAATAGCGGCAGAACTGGCATCTTTGAGTACTTCCAGAGACTCAATATCATTGGTGTTGAAGCTACTCAGGTCACCCGTTGGCACGCCATCAATGACGTAAAGAGGCCCAGATGCGTAGTTGATCGAGCCAATCCCCCGGATTTGAACAATGGGCGACGTTCCCGGTCCTCCATTATTGACAACCGATACGCCCGGCACCCGCCCCTGCAAGGCTGATGTAACGTTGGGTACCGGAAGGGCAGTTAATTCTTTGGGCGTTACAGACGATACGGCGCCGGTTAATGATGAACGTCTCTGGGTACCATAACCCACCACCACCACTTCTTCCAATGCACCGGCATCAGCCTCCAGCGACACATTGATTATCGACTGGTTATTGACGGCTATTTCCTGTTTTCTGTAACCAATATAGCTAAATACCAATACCGAACTTCCGCTCGGAACGTCAATTCGGTAGGTGCCCCGCGCATCGCTGGCGGTACCTCGCGTTGTGCCTCTAATCTGGATGTTGACACCGACTAAAGGCGTTCCTTTTTCGTCGAGCACGGTACCCGAAACCGGCTGATCGGCCGGAGCGTTACGCGCCCATACGACTGTTGTAAGTGTTGTTATGAGTACTAATTGGTAGAGCCCACGTCGCAAAAAAATACGCAGTAAGCCACGTAGCTGTAGTTGGTCTGACATAATTTTGAAGGTTTTCGGTTTAGAAAGGGTGAAAAATTTCAGCATCTGAAATGGATGAAATTTCGCAGGAGAAATAGGGAGAGTTTGTAAGTCAGTGACGTTAGTCTATCGCTTACTTTTTTTGTGCGGATACGGATTTTGTCATAAGCTTAGGAAATGGGTAGCAAGAAGAAACCGGTTCGTTTAGGATATAGTGAGTTGACAAGATTAGTCGATACCGCCACATTCGCAGGAAAATCGTGTTCTATAAATTATTTCTGGTTTACCCCTTATGCCACAATCAACTAAAGTTTAAAGCAGGCACCTAAACATTAAAGGAAGCGTTTTTCTCTAGACGCCAACTCTCCGATTGGTGCTATTATTACTTAACTTAATACAAATATGATTAATATGATTTTAATTTGCAATCGGTTGCATTCTTTTTGTATAAATTAAATTATCAGACTTAATATGTTCACTCTCAGTATAGCGATCAACTCATTTTGCGACTTGTTAATCCACAATTGTGAATATGTATCTCTTACCCGAACCAAGCTGTCAGAGTAGCTACTAATAACGGTAAAGCGTTAGTTTTTGAATGCCATATTCCCCCACTGGAATGCGAATATGCCGCCCCTGGTGAGCCTGATCTCCGTTCAACCGTCGACCCGGTTTCCAGTTTCCATCGACGTACATTCCTTCGTCCAATTGCAAAATACCCGCGTTGGGTGTTTGGGGTTTATCGGAGGTGCAGGTAATCACAATGCCCGTTCCCGCCACGGTAAACTCATCGGGTCCCGTCTGAATAATAAGTCCGCCCGTCATCGGCCATTCTTCCTCTTTGGCTTTCGGCGACCAGCCCAGTGTGTAATCGTGTTTGCAGATAAATGTGTAGCCGCCCAGCCGAATGGTATCAATGGTCGTTTTTTTGTCGAACAGCATCCCGTTCATGACCCCTTTACCCTGATTGGCTTGAATAAGCGGAGTTAATTGAGACAAAATAGTATAACTTTTGGCAACCGGTTCCTCGGCTGGCTTATCTGTCGATTCGATGGAGAAAGGCGAGAAGCCCAGGGCCTCATAATGACCAATGGCGTAAAAAACTTTAGCCGCATCCGACGGTTCAAAGCGAATTTCCGGAATGAAAAGCGGATTGTCTTTACGAGTATACAGATCGTTCCAGTACTTAAAATCGGGGTTATAAAAGTCAGGGGCGAGAAAATCCAGCGCCGGTGCGCCCGCTTTCCAGATGTCGATAACATGCGGTAAAGGGCCACCGCTGGGGTAATCGCCGGGTTTGACATTCGGGCGATTCAAGGCCGCATTCACAAACATTGGCAACGGGTATATTGCCTTACCTGCTTCCGTTACCTGATTGGTATACTGAGCAAAGTACCAGGCGATAAACAGTTCATCGGTAGCCAATCCTTTACCAAATACGGTCTCCCAAGTACCGCTGCTTTTTGAACCGTTGGTTTGCCAGGCGGTTCGGATAGCCGGTGCCAGTGATGCTTTGTTGGCCTGTAAATGCTTCATGAGCGATGCGGGGACAGGTTTTTCAAAAGCCGCGTTCGATAATGCCGAATGATCTCTGGCGTCGGGCAGCATCCCGATCTCGTTTTCGACCTGAATCATAATGACGGTTTGCTGCCGCTCGTCGGTTTCGCGAATGTGCCGCATCAGCGCACTAAATGCCGCTACGTCAGCGCCCAGCGTGTTTTTGTCAAATGGTGTCAGAATTTCATGGGCTTTTCCTTTCCGATCCTGGATTCTGGGGAACCGCTTCGTATTGGTTTTAACCCATCCGGGCACGTAGCAGGACATGCTGTTTTTCCAGGCACCGAACCATAGAAAAACCAGTTTGATCTGATGTTTACGAGCATCTTCGATCAAATCATCGACCAGTATAAAATCGAATTTTCCTTCCTGGGGTTCTAGTAATTCCCAATAAATGGGTGCTAGTACCGTATTGACATGCATTTGCTGCAACTTCGGCCAGATGGGCTGCATATAGGCCATGTCCGATGCGCTCGAATTTCCTAATTCACCGCCCAGTACCAAAAAGGGTTTTCCGGAAACGATTAATTGCGTTGCCGTCCCCTGTTTTTGAAGATGAGGTAAGCCGGTATTAGACTGTGCAGTCGCCGAGAACGTTAAGAAAAGTGCAATGAACGGTAGGTATAATCGAGTCATGAACGAGATGGTAGATTCCCAAAAGTTTAGACTTTTGGACGTTAGGTAGGTTTATTTTCGTTGATATATAACTCCGCCGATGGATCGGCTGCGTATTGAAACGCTTTCAACGCCCAGCTGCGACCCCAGTATTGCAGCCAGAAAAAGTAATTGGTAGCGCCGTTGGAGAGGGTTGTGCTGCTGTTGGGACGGAAGGCGTCCGAGCCGTCGATCATCGGTTCATTCACCACATCCCACCCTTTTACGTTGCCTTTGTAATGGGTTACGGTTTTGGTAATAAAGTCATTCAGCGCATTATCTACCCGTGTAGCAATTTCAGTACCCGCGGCCACTGTTGCCTTCAACGAGCGGGTCCCGCCGTGCTCTTCTGCGCCCGAACACGCCGACATAGATGATGCACCGTTATAGGCAAACCAACCCTTAAAATCGACACTACTTTCCTGTTCAAAATCGCCCTTTGTAAGGAGGTTAGGCGCTCCTGATGAACTGGTGCCCGAAGTGAGCGTTTTTAGATACGTAGCATTCTGGTTCGTGTGCCGCCCCAACGTATGTTTGAATACTTCAAGTCCATAAGCTGTCTGTTTAATACGGCGGCAGCTTAAGTAGTAAGAAGCAGATAGTTATATTTTTATAATTTGCGCAGATACTGATCATAATTAATCATAGAAATCATAATGATCTGCGTTCTTTTGATTTGTAATTTATGCGTATAGAAGAATGGATAAAGTTGAAACTTTAGAAGAGCTGTATAAGCGGAAATTTGATGGGGCGGCCTTCCGCTGGATGCCCGACAATATTTGTAACGAAATTGGACCCAGAAAACGACTTCTCAACTCATTGCCGGGCGTATTGTGCAGGAGTCAAAAATCCTGTTGAAGCACAGTATGTGGGAGGTATCGAAAATTGCCTACGCCTTGGGGTTTACCGAAGTGACTCATTTCGATAATTTCTTCAAAAAACACACAACTTAATCCGTTGAAATTCAGAAATGGTTAGCTACTGGCCGGTTTTCGCTGCCATTTAATTGATCAACATCTTGTTGATCAATTAAATGAGTTTCTGAATTCCAGGGGCGAATAATTGGTCTTGGTCTTGAATAATTTACTGAATGACTGCGGATGTTCAAATCCTAATTCGTAAGCAATTTCACTGACCGACAAATCAGTAGCGGATAATTTCTCTTTTGCCTTCTCAATCAGCTTGTCGTGTATGTGTTGCTGGGTAGTTTGGCCAGTTACTAATTTGAGCAGG
>CAXVWN010000003.1:0-27794 GCA_964263725.1 Spirosoma sp. | reverse complement strand
GTATCAAACAACTTACTGAAGATCCATGGACACAAGGTTCATTGAAAGATAAGTATGCAATTGGTACACGTCATAAAGGTGTTGTTCGTAACCTTACAAACTTCGGTTTATTTATTGAACTGGAAGAAGGTATCGACGGTCTGGTACACGTATCCGACTTGTCTTGGACGAAGAAAATCAAACATCCTTCGGATTTCATCAAAGTTGGTGACGAACTGGAAGTTGTAGTTCTGGAACTGGATGTCGACAACCGTCGTCTGGCCCTGGGTCACAAGCAACTCGAAGAAAACCCATGGGATACCTTTGAAACTGTATTTGCCGTTGGCACTATTCACCGTTGCACAATCTTGAGCAAAAACGACAAGATGGCCACCCTCGAACTGCCTTATGGCATCGAAGGCTTCTCGTCGCTCAAGAATTTGGGTAAGGAAGATGGTACCTTCGCTGAAGTTGGCGAAACGCTTGATTTCAAAGTAACGGAATTCTCGAAAGATGAGAAGCGGATTATGCTCTCGCACACAAAAACGTGGCAGGAGAAAAACGAACCCGTTAAAGAACAAAAAGCACCGAAAGCCGCTTCGCCGAAAGCACCTTCTGCACCAGCTCAGCCTGAGCGTGGCGCTACGTTAGGTGACATCGATGCTTTGGCTGCTTTGAAAGAGCAACTTGAAGGTCGGAACTAGTATAATTTGGTTTTAATGAATATATAATGCCCCTGTCCTTTTGGATTAGGGGCATTATTTTGTGTCAGGTTTTTTCTAATAGAGGATAAAATCGTATGTTTGCAATCCCGAATGCTTGAATTGTCATGTATCCGGCCTTTATCTGGTTCCGTGGCCGAGTGGCTAGGCAGAGGTCTGCAAAACCTCGTACAGCGGTTCGAATCCGCTCGGAACCTCATTTAGCGTATATAGTGCCATTTGACTAATATTCTCGCTTGAGATTCGGTCAGATGGCATTTTTCTTTGTAATAAAGTCAAAAAACGAGTACAATAGGTAGTAAAAAAGATTGTTCGCAAGTTCCGTTAATTAGAAACAATATAAATAAATTGGGGGGACAAATAACTAAAGATCAATTTTTGCCTATACAGCAATCGTGTCGTACTTTTGGGCGCTAATAAAATGGCAGTGGTGATTTATGTCAATCAACTCAAAAAATATAGTTCATAAAATGAGTCGCTTCTACAAGCTTTGTGTGGCTATTGTTCTATCACTAGTACTGTTGGTTTCCAGCGGTCAAGTGAAAGCGCAGGATGCAGCCACCGGTGGTGCTCCAGCTGCGGCAGCCCCTACGGGCGGTGGTGATGCCGAAAAAGGAAAGACCTTGTTTACGAATAACTGTGCTCAATGCCATTCTGTGACTGAGGAGAAAGTTGTTGGCCCCGGTCTTAAGGGTGTTGAAACACGTACACCTGGTAAGGATTGGTTGCATAAGTGGATCAAAAACTCGTCGGCGGTAATCGCTACTGGCGATGCCTATGCAAACCAAGTATTCAATGCTAACGGCAAAGTCCAGATGTCAAGCTTTCCAAGTTTGTCGGATGCTGACATTGATGGCATTCTGGCTTATATTGACCAGAGTAGCAAACCAGCGGCAGTTGCTGGAATCGCTGGTGAAGAAGGCTCTAAAAATACAGCTGGTACCGGTGGCGGTTCAGCTTCTATTGGTGGCCCTTCTGAACTATTCACTTTAGTTCTGGTCGCTCTTTTGGTCGTTATGTTGCTGGTACTTGGCGTGTTGTTGGCAATTGTAACGATTCTATCAAAAGCGGTAACGCCAGTAACTACAGACGGTACAATCCCAGCCGCTTCGCTTGGCCAACGGCTTAAAACGGGAATGTCGAGTGCTTTCAACAACCCAACACTGCGCTCCATTGCCATTTGGTTGTTTCTTCTAGTGGTGACGAAAGCTACTATTGATGGTGCTTATGGTGTTGGTATTCAACAGGGTTATGCGCCTAAGCAACCTATTGCTTACTCGCACAAATTGCACGCTGGTCAGTACAAGATAGATTGTAATTACTGCCACACAGGCGCTCAAAAAGGTAAGAGTGCTACCATACCAGCAGCCAACATCTGTATGAATTGTCATGGCGTAATCAAGAAAGAATCGCCTGAGATTCAGAAGATCTACACCGCCATTGAAAATAATCAGCCCATTGAGTGGATTCGGGTTCACAACTTGCCTGATTTAGCGTATTTCAACCACGCCCAACACGTAAACGTTGGTAATGTAGCGTGTCAGACCTGTCACGGTGAAATTGAGAAGATGGAAGTAGTTGAAGCACGCTCATCGCTAACAATGGGCTGGTGTATCGACTGCCACCGTCGGACTGAAGTTAATACCAAAGACAACGCTTACTACGATAAATTGGTGGCTTTACACCGAAAAGAGAGTAAAGAGCCGCTTAAAGTAGCAAACATAGGTGGTTTGGAATGTTCTAAATGTCACTATTAATTTAATGTATAATGCAGACTAAAGAGGAGTTTTGACTCTTGGTCTATTCATTGTATACATTCTCATTTTAACCATTGCCGCATACAACACGCATGGAAAATACATCTAAACGGTATTGGAAAGGGGTTGAGGAATTACGCAATGACGCGACGTTTGTTAAGAACGCCAACAGCGAATTTGCTAATCCTGACCTAAGTGAATCATCGAACGATCTTGATGGTCTACTCGGTGGCTCAAATACCCAACGCCGTGACTTTCTGAAAGTAATGGGCTTTGGTATGGCGGCCGTTTCGCTGGCTGCCTGCGAAACGCCGGTTCATAAGGCCATTCCGTACATTAATAAGCCAGAATTTACATTCCCATCCATTTCTGATTACTACGCATCTACTTTTAGTGAAGGTGGTGATTATGCGGCAGTTCTAGTTGAAACTCGAGAAGGGCGACCCATTAAAATAGAGGGCAATCCGCAATCGAGTATATCGAGAGGTGGGACAACCGCACGCGTTCAGGCGTCAGTCTTATCACTTTACGATATTGATAAGCTGAAAGGAGCAAAACGTGGTGAAGCCGATATTGATTGGGCCACTGCCGATCGTGAAATCACTAATCAATTAAGTTCAGTTGCTTCGAAGGGTGGCGCTATTCGAATCATCACATCAACGATTCTTAGTCCGGCAACTAAAGCCGTTATAGCTGATTTTGCTGCGAAATACCCGACTACTCGTCACATTACATATGATGCTAATTCTGTATTTGGCATTGTACAGGCAAACCAAACTTCATTTGGGAAAGCCGTTGTTCCATCCTATGATTTTAGCAAAGCCGAAACAATCGTTAGTATTGGTGCTGATTTCTTAGGTACATGGGTAGCTCCTCTTGAATTTATGGGCTCTTATGTAAAAGGTCGTCAAATTGGTGCCGTTGGTGGTGGTAAGAAAACTATGTCACGGCATTATCAATTCGAGACTGGTCTTTCCATGACGGGTTCTAATGCTGATTATCGTACCGCAATCAAACCATCACAAGAAGGTTTAGTTGTAACTGCTTTGTATAACAAGGTAGCAGCTAAATTAGGTGGAACGGCTATTAGTACACCATCAATTACGGTTACTAATCTAGACAAGGCTGCTGATGATTTGGCCCGTTCGCGAGGTAAGGCACTGGTTGTTTCGGGTTCTAATGATCCAAACGTACAGACAGTTGTCAATGCCCTGAACAACCTGCTAGGCAGCTACGGTGCAACTATTGACATCAATACGCCGGTTAACTACCGTCAGGGTAATGACCAGCAAATGAATGACTTTGTCAACGAGGCAAAAGCTGGTCAAGTCGGTGCTGTTTTATTCTTTGGTGCCAATCCCGTATATGACCATCCACGTGGTGCCGAACTAGCTGAGGCATTGCCGAAAGTGGCATTGTCCGTTTCCTTCGCTGACCGCGCTGATGAAACAGCTTCGTTATCAAAGTACATTACTCCCGCCCCTCATTACCTGGAAAGCTGGAACGACGCTGAGCCAAAGCAAGGTTTTTATAGCCTGACGCAGCCTGCGATTACCTTTATTTTCAAGACTCGCCAATTTCAGTCGAGCTTGTTGACATGGGCTGGCAAGTCTAACGACTATCAGGCATACCTGAAAAATTACTGGCGAGCAACGCATTACCCAAAAACATCGGGCTTTAGCTCATTTGATGCCTTTTGGGTAAAGTCTCTTAACGACGGTGTGTTTGAACCGAACAAAGGACAGGCTGTTGTTGGTGGCACTTCATTTGCTGGAAATTTGGCACAGGCCGCTGCTATTATTGCTCAACGTTATAAGCCAACTACCGGAATGGAATTGGCTTTGTACGAAACTGTTGGTGTTGGTACAGGAGCGATGGCTAACAACCCCTGGCTACAGGAACTTCCTGACCCTGTCTCGAAAGCTTGTTGGGATAATTATGCATCTATATCGCAGAAGACGGCTCATGATATGAGTTTGGCTCAAAACGATTTAGTGACGGTATCTGTAAATGGTAAATCAATTGAATTACCAGTTCTTATTCAACCTGGTCAAGCAGATAGTACAGTATCGATAGCTATTGGTTATGGCCGAGAGAAAGCTGGAAAATCGGCGAATGGTGTCGGTAAAAATGCATACCCTTTTGCTACAGTAGTTGACGGCTCTATTATCTATTCGGCCTTTAATGCAAAAGTTGAAAAAGCTAGTGGAACCCGCGTAATTGCGCAGACGCAGACACATGATACCGTAATGGGTCGCCGGGCAGTATTACAGGAATCTATATTAGCTGAATACAAAAAGAATCCTAAAGCTGGCCGTTATGAGCCAAAAATAAACACGTCAGTGGGGCCGACGGCCCCCAATGATATCTCCCTCTGGAGTGGTTATGGTAAGCCAAATCACTCCTGGGGTATGGTGATTGACCTAAATTCCTGTGTGGGTTGTGGCACTTGTGTCGTTGCCTGTAACGCGGAAAATAACATTCAGGTCGTTGGTCGTCAAGAAGTTATCAACCGTCGTGAAATGCACTGGATGCGAATCGACCGTTACTATAGCAGTGATGCTGAAGCTGAAGATTACTCTGCCTTGGAAGTAGCTTCGGCTAATCCAGAAGTAACCTTCCAGCCAATGCTTTGCCAGCATTGTAGCAATGCTCCCTGTGAAACAGTTTGTCCGGTTTTAGCCACAACTCATAGTACAGAGGGGTTAAACCAAATGACCTATAACCGTTGTATCGGGACTCGTTATTGTGCGAACAACTGTCCGTATAAAGTGCGTCGTTTCAACTGGTTCAAGTATTTTGATAATGATAACTACGATTATCATTTCAACAATGACTTGGGCAAAATGGTCATTAACCCAGACGTAACAGTTCGTTCACGTGGAGTTATTGAGAAATGTTCTTTCTGTGTACAACGGATTCAGGAAAGCAAATTGACGGCTAAGAAAGAACGCCGTCGTTTAGGAGCCGATGAAGTACAAACGGCCTGCGCGCAGGGTTGCCCAACAAATGCTATTACGTTTGGCGACATGAACAACCCGGAAAGCACAATTTCTAAAATTCTATCGGTTGAACTGGAAGGACGTGCTTTCCATGTGCTGGAAGAAATCAACGTGAGACCACAAATCTCTTATTTGACTAAGATTCGGAATAAGGACGAAGAGCCAAAAAACGAACCTACCAAAGAGTTAGACGCATAAATTAATTATAAATTGCGAAGGGCAATGACCGATTTTAGAACAATCAGACATCACAAATCGTAATTTATCTATTGTAAACCATACATCATAAATCAGTAAGATATATGTCGCATGTTACATCAGCCGTAAGAACTCCCCTTGTCACCGGTGGTAAGACCTATGCCGACGTGACGGAGGATATCAGCAGGCAGGTTGAGGGAAGTCCTACCCGGGAGTGGACAATTGCCTTTACTATTTCTGTGATTGTGCTCCTCTACGGAACCGCCTGTGTATTTTGGACATGGTGGGAAGGACTAGGCGTCTGGGGGTTGAATAAAACAGTTGGCTGGGCCTGGGATATTACAAACTTTGTATGGTGGGTAGGTATCGGTCACGCTGGTACGTTGATTTCCGCCATTTTATTGCTGTTTCGTCAGAAATGGCGGACGGCCGTAAACCGGGCGGCAGAGGCAATGACAATTTTTGCCGTATTATGTGCCGCCAGCTTCATTCTTATGCACATGGGCCGCCCTTGGATGGCTTACTGGGCATTACCTTTGCCCAATACGTTAGGTTCACTTTGGGTAAACTTCAAGTCCCCATTGGTATGGGATGTATTTGCTATCAGTACCTACTTTACTGTTTCGCTGGTATTCTGGTATATGGGTTTACTACCCGATTTAGCTACAATCCGGGATCGAGCTCGTAGCAAGGTATCGCGTTACATTTACGGTGCGTTTTCTCTAGGATGGAATGGTTCGGCTAAGACATGGGCACGTTACGAATACATGAGCTTAATTCTGGCCGGTCTTTCGACTCCATTGGTACTTTCGGTACACACCATTGTAAGTATGGACTTTGCGACCTCGGTAATACCGGGTTGGCACACCACTATTTTCCCCCCATATTTTGTTGCTGGTGCTATTTTCTCCGGTTTTGCGATGGTGCAAAATCTAGTGTTAATCATCCGGGTTGTGTTTAAACTGGAAGATTACATTACGATTGAACATATAGAGTCGATGAACAAAGTTATTACGCTAACTGGCTCTATTGTGGGTGTAGCGTATATCACCGAATTCTTCATTGCTTGGTATTCAGGGTCTGAATTTGAAGGATATGCATTTATCAATCGGGCAACTGGTCCATATTGGTGGGCGTACTGGACTATGATGCTCTGTAATGTAATCACACCACAGTTATTCTGGTCGCGTACTATTCGTCGGAGTATCGTTTGGACATTTGTATTATCTGTTGTCGTAAACATCGGCATGTGGTTTGAGCGGTTTGTAATCATTGTAACCTCGCTGCACCGTGACTATTTGCCATCGAGCTGGGCTATGTTTCATCCAACCTTATTTGACATAAGCGATTATATTTTCTCATTCGGCTTCTTCTTCACCTTGTTCCTGTTATTTGCTAAATTTCTGCCAGTAGTGAACATGGCTGAAGTTAAAACAGTAATCAAATCGTCGTCCGAGCGATTACCTATTTCGGTTTCTGGTGTGGCTAAAGGTGAGCGCGTCGCCAATCCGACGTTTAACAAAGATGTAGAATAAGATAGTATTCGGTTTATGATTCTCGGAGGATTGACGCATAAGCGATAGAGAACCATAAACTGCAAACTGCAAACGGAACTAATTATGTCAGACGTAAATGGTAGCGGTAAATTTTTGGTCGGCATCTATGATGATGATGATGTTGTACTGAATGCCGTTAAGGATGTTAAAGGGGCAGGTGTTCGGATTCACGAGGTTTACACGCCATTTCCGATTCACGGATTAGATGTTGCGCTTGGTCACCCACGTAGCCGTCTAGGAATCGCGGCCTTTATGTTTGCCTTATCTGGTACGTTAACGGCACTCGCCTTAACATTTTATACTGAAGGGTTTGATTGGCCGATGATTGTTGGCGGTAAAGATTCATACTCGCCAATTGTGTACGTTCCTATAATTTTTGAATTAACGGTTCTCTTTTGTGCTTTAGGTATGGTTGGTACTTTCCTTATATCAAATGGTTTAGGACCAACTGTGAAACCTTTAATGTATGATCTCCGAACTACGGACAATAAGTTTGCAATGGCTATTGACCTAAGCAAAAACAATATTGTTGAAAGTGACATTGAGCAGATTCTGAGAAAATCAGGCGCTGCTGAAGTAAATATTAAGCAGTTCTAATGTTCAGAATGGGAATGATTAATAAACATACGAGCGTAACAACACTGGCAGTTATTGGACTTTTATTTGCGGGAACATCCTGTAAAAAAGGCCATGATAATA
The DNA here is from genome assembly GCA_964263725.1 of Spirosoma sp. Classification (GTDB taxonomy): domain Bacteria; phylum Bacteroidota; class Bacteroidia; order Cytophagales; family Spirosomataceae; genus Spirosoma. The sequence goes on along the minus strand of CAXVWN010000003.1, from coordinate 19,881 downwards.
CGGGGGTTGAATATGCCCCCCAGATGTACGATGCCGTGGGTTATGAACCGTATCGTCAGATTCGGGCCAATACAATAAACCCCCAAGGGCTGAACATGCGTCTTCCGGCGCGTGGTACCGTTGCCCGACCAAACTATCACACAACCTTTGGTACCGGTGCTAATGCAACGACCGATCTGATGATCTACAATATTCCTGCTGATAGCATTGGTATTGCAGAACGGGTTCTAACTAATCCGATTCCTGAGTCAGAAAAGGCACAGGCAGAAGGACAAGTGTTATATACTCGTTATTGTAGTCATTGTCATGGCGCGACTGGAAAAGGTGATGGTCTGGTTGGCAAAGAATATAAAGGCGTTCCGAATTATTCGACCGACGCTTATAAGACTATGAACGATGGCCATATCTTTCATGTAATTACACATGGAAAGGGTCGTATGTGGCCACATGGATCGCAGATAACCCCAGAAGACCGGTGGAAGATTGTGCAATATGTTCACAAACTCCAACAAGGATAAGTTTAACGCTGGCCGCAACGATCGCTACTTTTATCAGTTTGTGAGCGTAAGTGTCTATCGTTTTTTTACTAATTGACAAACCAATAAGAATGGCATCCGCTCACGCAATACCGTCCTTAGACGAAGAATTTGAATTTACTGCGGACTCAAAACGTCGGTTACTGATCGGCATTGGAGTTGGAGTCGCGTTAGTAGCAATTGGCGCATACCTATTAGCATCGGGTGTTGGCTCACATGAAACTCACGCGGCTGGTGCCCATGAAGCACATGGCGGTGGCCACCATGCGTATAAGTGGACTAATCGCTTGTGGGCTAATGTGTGGCTGAACGCTGTTTATTTTACCGGAGCCTCAGTTATTGGGATGTTCTTCATCTCGTACAACTACTTAGCTCAGGCTGGCTGGTCATCAGCATTTAAGCGTATTCCTGAGGCTTTACCTGCCTATTTGCCCTTTATGGGATTAGCTATAGTAGCTGTTTTTTTTATTGCAGGAGCTGATTTGTTTCATTGGACTAATCCGGCTTTGTTTGACAAAGCCAGTCCAGAGTATGATTCGATCATTGCCGGTAAATCTGGATTCTTGAATACACCATTCTACCTGACCCGCATTGTCCTTTATTTCGCATTATGGTATGGACTATGGCGGATGCTGCGTAATTATTCGTTACAGGAAGACCTATATGGCGGTACGGAGTATTATGAGAAGAGTATCAAATTTGGAGTTGTGTTTTTGCTCGTATTTGGTGTAACCTCATCTACTTCAGCCTGGGATTTCGTTATGTCTATTGACACGCACTGGTTTAGCACTATGTTTGGTTGGTATACGTTAGCGAGCTGGCATGTTACAGGTTTGGCTATAATTACATTAACGGTCGTCATGCTGAAAGAGCAGGGCTATCTGAAAATTGTAAATGAGAGCCATTTGCAAGACCTCGGTAAGTTTATGTTTGCTTTTACCATTTTCTGGGCCTATGTATGGTTTGCACAGTTTATGCTCATCTACTATGCTAACCTTCCCGAAGAAACAATTTACTTCCGCGAACGCTTTAGCGGATACGGTGGTATTTACAAAACACCATTCTTTGTGAATATCTTCTTGTGTTTTGTATTTCCGTTTTTAATTCTTATGACGAGGGATTCGAAGCGGACATATATAATTCTAAAGGTGGCAGCCTGGTGTATCATTATCGGTCATTATTTTGATTTCTATCTCAATATAATGCCGGGTACGGTTGGTGAACACGGTGGTTTTGGACCGATCGAGTTCGGTATGGTTCTTATTTTTGCGTGTGGCTTTATATGGAGTGTCTCTTCGCAATTGACGAAAGCCAATTTGATTCCTAAGAATCATCCAATGTTGGAAGAGGCAATCCACCATGATATTTAATTCATAAATCGTAAGGAAATGGTTTATATAGTCGCTTTATTATCGGTAATCTTTTTAGGACTGGCTGCATTAGTCATTTCTAGAATGGCCGCCGTTGTGAAAAATACGAATGGTCCTGTTGAAGATGGCCATATCGGGTTAAGTAATCGTATTAATGGTGCGATGTTCATGGTGTTTCTGGTTGTTGGGTTAATTGCTGCCGTATGGTCTTTTATGTATGCCCGGCAATATTTCCTGCCAGAGGCATCATCACCGCATGGTCGCCGTACGGACAATCTTTTTTGGATTTCTATGGCTATGGTGACTCTAGCCTTTGTTATCACCAATGCATTGTTGTTTATTTTCGCTTGGAGGTATCAGCACCGGGAGGGATACAAGGCTGCTTATTATCCTGAGAACCATAAACTGGAGTTAATTTGGACTATAGTTCCGGCCGTAATTATGGCTGTTATGGTCTTTACTGGTTGGCGGGCATGGCGTGATATCATGGCTGAAGCACCAGCTAATGCGCAGGTTTTTGAAATTGTGGGAAAGCAATTCAACTGGATTGTACGGTATCCTGGTGTTGATAATAACAAGCTTGGTGCCTTCAATTATAAATTGATTGACAACAACAATGATACTGGAATTGACTATACAGACGAGGCATCATTTGATGATTTTACCTCTACTTCTGAATTACATATTCCAGCGAATAAGCCTGTTCTATTAAAAATTCGTGCTCGTGATGTGCTACATAGCGTATTTATTCCTCACTTACGGGTGAAGATGGATGCTGTGCCTGGTATGCCAACACGGTTCTGGTTTATTGCTGATAAGACTACGGACGAAATGCGTAACATAACTGGTAATCCCAACTTTGGTTACGAAATCGCATGTACGGAAGTCTGTGGTCAAGGCCATTTTTCAATGCGTATACGCTTAATTGTTGAAGATGAAGCATCTTGGCAAGCGTGGTGTAAGCAACAAAAACCTTTATTAACATCAACGCCAGAATTGGCGGTACGTATTCCGGCAAATTTGAAAGCAAAGGCTGCCAAATATTTGCCTGCCGATGCCACAGCCGCACCAGCTGATAGTTCAACAGCATTATTACCAAAAACAGGTGGAGTATCAGTAGCCAGTGCTACACTCCGTTAATTTTTTAAACTTACAACAAACCAAATACAATGGCGACTGTATCAGCTAACTCGGCAATTGTGGCACATGCGGTAGAGCATGACCACCATGAGCCGCTAAGTTTTTGGCGCAAGTATATATTCTCGGAAGATCATAAAACTATTGCCAAGCAATATCTAATATCGGGTATTCTATGGTCAATTGTTGGGATCAGCTTGTCGGTTATGTTCCGACTCCAGTTGGGTTTCCCAAGTATGAAGCTAGGTTTTTTACGCCCAATTCTAGGTACTTGGATTAACGAATCAGACAAACTGGATCCTGATTTTTACCTTGCACTGGTTACAATGCATGGAACCATTATGGTGTTCTTTGTCTTGACAGCTGGTTTGAGCGGTACGTTTTCAAACTTCCTGATTCCGTTACAAATTGGTGCCCGTGATATGGCATCTGGCTTCTTAAACATGCTGTCTTACTGGTTCTTCTTTGTTGCCAGTGTGATTATGTTTTCGTCTATGTTTATCGAGACGGGACCCGCGGCAGGCGGCTGGGTTATCTATCCACCGTTGAGTGCTTTACCCCAGGCACACAAAGGCTCTGAATTAGGGATGACGCTTTGGTTGATTAGTATGGCATTATTTATCGTTTCTCAGTTGTTGGGCGGTATTAATTACATAACGACAATTATCAATTTACGGACGCGTGGTATGTCATTTAGTAAATTACCCTTAACAATATGGGCTTTTTTATTGACGGCTATTTTAGGTTTAATCTCGTTTCCTGTTCTGCTTTCAGCTGCTTTGTTACTCATATTTGACCGTAGCTTTGGAACTAGCTTTTATCTCTCAGAGATATATATCAAGGGAGAAGCATTGCCAAATGTAGGCGGTAGTCCAATTCTGTTTCAACATTTGTTCTGGTTTTTGGGACACCCGGAGGTGTATATTGTAATATTACCTGCGCTGGGGATGACCTCGGAAATTATTGCAACCAACTCCCGTAAGCCAATTTTTGGTTATCGTGCCATGATTGCCTCTATGATGGGTATTGCCTTCCTAGCATTTATTGTATGGGCACACCATATGTTTGTGACAGGGATGAACCCATTCTTAGGATCTGTATTCATGTTTCTAACGTTGATTATTGCTGTTCCATCGGCCGTAAAAGCGTTTAACTATATTACTACTTTATGGCGTGGCAACATCCGGTTTACACCCGCTATGTTGTTCTCAATTGGTCTTGTATCCTTTTTCATCTCAGGAGGTATAACAGGCTTAATATTGGGTAACTCAGCTTTGGATATCCAATTGCATGATACATATTTCGTGGTGGCCCACTTTCACTTAGTTATGGGTGCTGCATCTGCGTTTGGTCTATTGGCTGGTGTGTATCATTGGTTCCCGAAAATGTTTGGACGGATGATGAATGAAAAGCTTGGTTATGTTCACTTCTGGATGACATTTATTGGAATTTATCTAGTGTTCTTCCCCATGCACTATGTAGGGATTGCAGGTTTTCCCCGTCGATATTATGCATTCACGAGCTATGATTTCACGAAGAACATTTTCGCTGATATGAATGCATTTATCAGTCTAGCTGCGATCTTCACTTTTGCTGCACAATGGGTATTTATTTACAACTTTGTTCATAGCTTGATTAAAGGCCGTAAGTCGCCACAAAATCCCTGGAAATCGAATACGTTAGAGTGGACAGCACCCATACAGCCAGGTCATGGTAACTGGCCGGGTGAAATTCCTGCTGTTTATCGTTGGCCATATGATTATAGCAAGCCAGGTGCAAAGGATGACTTTATTCCTCAAAATGTGCCCTATTCTCAAACCCCAGAATCAAATCTTCCACATGAGAATGAATTGATTGGTTTAGAAAAGGAGATTCAGGCACAGAATCTGAATGATCAATTCAACCAGCCTCATTAATAAACAAGAACAGCGATTTCGGAGCCTGGCATTTTTGACCGTAATAGCCATTTATCTGCTGATATTAGCAGGTGGTATTGTCAGAAGTACAGGTTCCGGAATGGGCTGCCCTGATTGGCCAAAATGTTTTGGTCGTTGGGTTCCTCCTACTAATGTATCGCAGTTACCCGCAGATTATCAGAAAATTTACGGGGCCAAATTGAAAGGCGAAATAGAATTTAACCCTGCTAAAACTTGGATAGAATACGCCAATCGTCTACTAGGTGTTTTGTCGGGATTCTTGGTTTTCGCTACGTTACTTGCTTCCTTATCTTATTTACGTAAAGACAGGGTTATTGTCTGGGGCAGTGTGGCCGCTTTCTTACTAATTGGCGCTAATGGCTGGCTAGGTTCTAGAGTAGTCGCTACAGAGTTAGCACAATACATAATTACTCTGCACTTGCTATTAGCTATTTTAGTCGTCTTTGCCTTACTTTTTGTCTGGATACGGTCGAATATTCATCAACTGCAGGCAAAAGAAATAAGTGAAGAAATAAAGATTTTGCGCTGGCTTTTACTAATTGCAATTGTCTTAACATTAGGCCAGATTGTGTTGGGTGCACAAGTTAGAGATGTGCTTGATCATGTAGTAAAACAGCTAGGTTATGCACAACGCGATAATTGGATTAGTCATTTAGATTGGCGCTTTTATATCCATCGCTCGTTTTCATTAGTTGTATTAGCTGTTCATGTTGCTATTATATATCAACTTCGTAAACAAAATAAAGTAAGGCAGTTAGCTCAATTGACTACTATACTAATTAGCTTGGTTTTGGTAGAAATTGTAACCGGTATTAGTATGGCTTACTTAGGTGTACCTGCTATAGCGCAACCGATTCATCTAGTATTAGCCATTATGACGATTGGCTTACAATTTTCGATTAGCCTTCTGCTATCGCCCGCACTTATACTGCCAGAAAGAATAAACAGAGAGGCTCAACTCGTAAAAATATAAAATGGAAAAAACATTGACTTTAGCTATTATCAACGATAAAGCGAAAGCATACATTGAGTTAATAAAACTGAAACTTACACTAGCCGTAGTATTTTCTGGTGTGTTCGGTTATTGTCTTGCCATTGACCACGTTAGTTGGTGGAAAATAGCTGTTTTGGTAGTTGCCTCTATTAGCATCACTGGAGCAGCTAACATTATAAATCAGATCATTGAAAAAGAATCGGATAAAGTAATGAAGCGTACGGCTGTTCGCCCATTGCCAACAGGACGCCTATCTGTACAGGAAGCATCGGTATTCGCCTTTATTTTGTTCAGCGTTTCCTGCTACCTTTTTGTAGAAGTCTTTAATATTCGGGCGGCCGCTCTGGCTGTATTATCGTTGTTGTTATATGGCTTTGTGTACACACCGTTAAAACGTAAAGGCCAGATTGCCGTATTTGTTGGTGCTTTGCCGGGCGCTTTTCCTCCTATGATTGGATGGGTAGCCGCCACAAATCATTTTGGTTGGGCACCGGGTATTTTATTTGCAATTCAGTTTTTCTGGCAGTTCCCGCATTTCTGGGCAATTGGTTGGCTAGCTTTTGATGAATACAAAAAAGCTGGTATTCAAATGATGCCTGGCGACGGCAAAACGACAGAAACCGCTTTTCGCATAATGATTTATACCTTGTTTCTGATTCCTGTAGGCTGGTTGCCTTACCTGTTAGGGATGACAGGCATTAATTCAGCACTAGTTGCCATGCTTGGCGGAATCTTGTTTCTAGCGCAAACGTTTCACTTAATGAGAACCTGTACGGATAAAGCAGCTTTGCAGATGATGTTTGGCTCATTGCTTTATTTACCTGTTGTACAGATTGTTTACCTATTAGATAAAGTGTAACAACAAATCATGAGTGAGTTAGTCAACGATATTTCTATTCTTGAAGAGCCGCAGGAAACGCTGTCAATGAATCCCCGCAAGTTTATCATGTGGTTGTTTGTTGTTAGTATTATCATGCTGTTTGCGGCCATGACCAGTGCTTATCTGGTCCGAAGAGCTGAAGGTAACTGGCTGGAGTACGACATTCCCATCGTTTTTACTTACAGCTCAATTGTATTGGTAATTAGTAGCCTGACTATGCATTGGGCTTACTTGGCTGCAAAAAAAGACAACTTTAAGGGTCTGAAAATAGCGATAACTATTACTTTTGTACTCGGGGCTATTTTTCTATACATGCAGTTTCAGGGTTGGGTCGAATTAGTCAATGAAAATGTTTTTTTTGTTGGTAACCCGGCGGGTTCATTCATGTATATCTTTACAGGATTGCATGGATTCCACTTGATTTCTGGCCTTGTTGTGCTTGTATTTGCTTTAATTGCTGCTTTTCGACTTCGCATTCACGCTAAAAGTCTAAATCAACTTGAAATAGCAGCCACTTACTGGCATTTTTTAGACATTTTGTGGTTGTATTTGTTTTTCTTTTTAGTCTATTTTCATTGATAATCTTTTAGACGCATGGCGGCTACTGTAACACACGATACCCTGACAACCGACTCGGAGCAAGTGTTCGACAAGAAAACCTGGATGGGTGGTGTCGAACCGATGAAAGTGAGCTACGGCAAGCTGATGATGTGGTTCTTCCTAATTTCGGACACCTTCACTTTCTCAGCTTTGCTGGTAACTTATGGCCTTATCCGGTACAGTTACCCTGCCTGGGATCCGGCTATATATGGCGAAGTATTTAAGTTCTCAAACCTATACTGGCCAACTCCAGAAGCAGTTTATAATTCTGTACCATTTCTGCATGGTATTAATTTGCCGTTGATTTTTGTCGGAATCATGACATTTATTCTGATCTTTAGTAGCGTAACGATGGTGTTAGCTGTAGAAGCCGGCCATCGGATGGATCAAAAAGATGTAGAAAAATACATGTTGTGGACTATTTTAGGAGGTATAACTTTCTTAGGTAGTCAGGCGTGGGAGTGGAGTCACTTTATTCACGGCACAGAAACGGGCACAACGATAAGCGAAATAGTGAATGGGCAAACCATTCAACGGACTATTTTCGGCGCTAATCTGGTTGAAAACCAGTATGGTCCTCCTGCCTTTGCTGACTTGTTTTTCTTTATCACCGGTTTTCACGGAACACACGTATTTAGTGGTGTCGTACTTAACATTCTGATTTTCTATCGGTCTGCAACGGGCTTATATGCCAGACGTGGTCACTACGAGATGGTTGAGAAAGTAGGCCTCTACTGGCACTTTGTCGATCTTGTTTGGGTATTTGTCTTCACATTCTTCTATCTGGTTTAATTACCTTTTATCATGTCTGATCATACACACGGAACCCATGAGGTTGGAGAAATACCACCCGCAAATACAGGCCTGATCTGGCGCACTTTTGTGATTCTATCTGTCATTACGGCATTTGAATTTACGCTGGCCTACTTTATGAAAGCTGGTGGCTTCAGAACATCTATTTTCGTACTGATGACGTTGGTTAAAGCCTTTTATATCGTTGGTGAGTTCATGCACTTGAAACATGAGGTAAAAAGCTTGATTTGGGCTATTGTTATACCCATAGTTTTTATAGTCTGGCTGCTAATTGCATTATTGACCGAAGGCGGTTCAATTTTCGAATTACGATAAATAATGACGGTTACTCGAAAAGCCGGGATCCTGCTCGCTACGTTGCTGGTCCCGGCTTTGCTATATGTATTACTTAGATTTGGTACGCAGAATCATTTCATTCTGCCCCGCTATTTACCCAAAATTGATTCAGCGAAGAGTGAGCCGCTGATGGGAAAGGTTATCTTGGCCGATGGCAGTGAAATAACGGATACGATTTATAATCATATACCGGCTTTCAAACTAATAGATCAGGATGGGAAAATAGTAGATGAGTCTATTGTAAAGGATAAAATCTTTGTTTCCAGCTTTTTCTTCACACGTTGTGGAACTGTCTGTCCCCGTATTTCTTCGCAGCTCACCAGGGTACAGGACATTTTTCGAAGCAATCCCGATATTATTTTCCTTTCGCACTCGGTCGACCCTGAACACGACCGGCCAGCACAATTAAAAGCCTACGCCAAGAAGTACGAAGCTATACCCGGCAAATGGTATTTTCTAACCGGAAACAAAGCGGATATCTATAATCTAGCCATGCACGGCTACTATTTGCCAACTGTCGATGCGGGTGTAAAGGAAGGAAAGCCCGACGAAACTTTTATCCATAGCGAAAAGTTGGTATTAGTAGATAAGCAGGGTATTGTTAGGGGCTTTTACGACGGTACCGACAAAGAAGATGTTGACCGTTTAGTACTTGAAATTCGAGTGTTGCTGGATATTTATAGTAAAGAATAATCTGTAGTAGAATATGGAAGCGTTAAAACCCGTTCAGGAGCAAAAAAACAATCGGGTTATTACCATATTGTCAATCGCTATTCCGGTTGCTGTTGCAGTGATATTAGGCATTCGGCAGAAAATTGACTTGGGTAGCTGGACAACTTATCTGCCACATATCAATGGGATCATCAACTCGATAACGTCGGTGTTGTTATTAATGGGTTTGTACTTTATCCGACAAAAGAATATTATAGCCCATAAACGCACGATGCTGGCCGCGTTTACCTTCGGCTCGCTGTTTTTAGTCAGTTATGTACTTTATCATTTAACCAACGAGTCGACCCCATTTGGTGGCGAAGGTTGGGTACGGCCGGTTTATTACTTTCTGTTAATATCGCATATTGTTTTGTCTATTGTTGTGGTTTGGTTTGTGTTACGGGCAGTTTATTTCGCATTAAGTGGCCAGATTATAAAGCATAAACAAACCGTAAAATATGCGTTCCCGATTTGGTTATATGTAAGTGTAACAGGTGTAATTGTGTATATAATGATTAAGCCGTATTATATCCATTAACTCGAAAAATTATGAGAAGTTGGAAAGTGTGGTTGATGGTTGTGGGTTTGCTGGCCGTAGGACCAGATATGATGGCCCAGTGTGCTATGTGTCGGGGAACAGTTGAAAGTACGGTTAGTAATGGCCGTAGTATAATTGCCTCTGATTTGAATTTAGGTATTGTGTATTTATTAATTATTCCCTACCTTATTGTGGCCTCAATTGGCTATTTGTGGTACCGAAATAGTAAACGTGAGTATGGAAGACGTCTCGAAATCGCAGGCCGCGTTAAAAGGGCTATGTCCTAGATGTAGACAAGGCAAAATTTTTAAAAAGCCATTCTACTCACCCAGAGGCTTTGACGAGATGTATGAGCTATGCCCACATTGTGGATTACGCTACGAAATTGAACCAGGCTATTTTATTGGGGCTATGTATGTTAGCTATGCTATCTCGGGCGGAGTCGCTCTAGTACTGGGCTTCCTCATTTTTTATTTAGGAAATGATCCGGAGGGGTGGGTATATGCCTGTATTGTGGCACCCGTCATGATCGTGATTGCACCCGTTAATTTTCGAATATCACGAGTCATATGGCTACATTATGTGGCTGGCATCAAATACGTAAAAGGGCTGTAAAGGCCCTTTTTTTGTGTCATAAAAGGAAAATTGGGGCATTTGTGAAAAAATTTATGTCTTCATGCAACCTCTCCCCTTCTATTGTGCATCTAGTGAGTGAACCTGGACGAATATGCTTCGAATTATACCGTTTTTCACGACAGAAGGGCAGCTAATTGTGGCGCTGAAGCGGGGCGAAAGCCGCGCTCATAAAGTCGTTTATGAGCGGTTTGCCGGTAAAATGCTAACCGTATGTACGCGTTACTGTGCCAATCGTGCTGACGCCGAAGAGGTAATGCTGGATGGTTTTATGCGTGTGTTCGAAAAAATTGAGCAGTTCCGGGAAGATGGAAGTTTTGAAGGATGGATACGACGCATTATGGTAACCGAATCGTTGATGTTTTTGCGGAAAGCGAAGCAATGGCGGCAGGAAATACCGCTTGATGAAATTACTGTAGAACTAGATTATGAGTGGGCAGATACAGCCGTCAACGAGAACGATTTACTGCGATTGGTCAATCAATTACCCGATGGATACCGGACTGTATTTAACCTATATGCGATTGAAGGGTATGCCCACGCCGAAATCGCCGAAATGTTGGGTATTTCTGAGGGCACGTCAAAATCTCAACTGAGCCGCGCCCGGATGATGTTACAAGTGAATTTGAAAAAAATGGAACAGGAATTCAAGTCCGAATCCTATGAAAAGACATACAGAAAAACAGCCAATTGATGACCTGTTTGCCCGTAAAATAGGCAACATGTCGTTGCCGCCCAGCGCCGACGGTTTTGAGCGGTTACAGGCGCGCATGGGACAACAGAAACCAGAGGTGCGCCTTATCTTCTGGCATAATCCAACTGTGCAACAGTACATGGCTGCCGCAGCTTGTTTACTGTTAGTGTGTCTGTTCGGGTGGCTTTATTGGCCATCGGGCGGGGCCGTAGAACAAAGCCAGATGGCTACAAATCAGCAGGAAGTAGCTCATCCGAAAAAGTCTGTCCAGCCACAGATTAAGCAACGACAAAATGAAACTAAGCCAAACGTCGAAACGCCTAACTCACTGGACCAAGATATATATAGTGAACAAATAGCTGTTTCGGCTAAATCGGTAGAGAAAGACAAACGAAATAATGGTTCAGCAAGTCGATCGACTGAAAGCGATAAAGCGATTAACAAGACTGTACCGACAGAAACTAACAAACCTGTATTGGCGCAAACGAAACCGATCGAAACTCCAACTACTGCTGATACGCCAGCACTCAACACGCTCCAGGGTGTCAGCCGGGCAACGGTTGAGCAATTGGCCGAGAACAAAGCGATAACCAAATCTATTCCGGTTGCTGAACGCGTGTTAGTGGTTACGATTGCCGAGCCCGAATCATTGATTGCAGCCCGGCAAACGGCTAAAGCATCAGTTGAAGATAAGGCTGTGGTGACCCAGAACGAAAAATCTGAAAAAGAAACTAAGGTGAGCGGTTTGTGGCAGCAGGTAAAGCGGATAAAACAAGGAGATGTGTTTGCCCGCCAGGATGATATGAGTAATGATGACCGGGGTTTACTTGGTCGGGCTTACAATGGCTTAAAACACAGTTTTGATAAAGATAAATCAGCCAAACAATGAATAGAGTACTACATATAGTTGTCACAGTAATTATAGGAATAACGATGATAACCGGGGTTCAGGCAGCGCCTGCGCATTTGGCTGATTCATTGGTAATTCGTTTTGCGAACCGAACCCGCCTGGTTATCTACGCACCTGATAAAGCCGGTATTCAGGCGCTCTCGAACTATGATTTAAATAAAATTGTGCGCGAGATGGGTATGAAACTCGATTCGGTACCCGGTGGACAGACGGCTATTTCTCAGGATGGCGAACGTTTCCTGAAAGACACTGTCTTGGTCGTGACAAAAAAGAAAAATGGAGTTACAATTGTGATCAACGGCACCGGTGATACAACTAGAACGGGATCACGGCAAAAAGATGAGAATGATCGGGATTATGAGCGGGCCAAACGTCGGAAACGAGAAAGAGATGGCGGAGGTATTGATTACGGATTAAGCATTGGTCTGAACAACTTCATTCAGCAAAGTGCAAACCCAGCCTATCCCGAAGACAATTATGATTTACGACCGGTTGGATCACGCTACATTGCCTTATCGGCAGGGGCAATGCCAACGCTCATCCGGGGTAAATATGCATCGTTAAAGCTGTATTATGGCGTCGAGGTAGCCTGGAACAACTTTATGTTTGAAGGAAACAATGTGGCTGAGAAGTCCCCTACGGGTGTAGCTTTCCCGGATGCAGGTCGAGATTTGCAGAAAAGTAAACTGACCGTTTGTACAATTGGCATTCCTGTCGTGCCTCGCGTTACATTCTACAATACCGAAGGCCGAAAGATTTGCCACATTGGATTAGGTGGTTATATCAACTATCGGCTTGATAGCTATCGTAAAATAAAAGAAGCTGATGGTAGTAAAGATCGCCGACATTCAGATTTTTATCTGAATAATTACCGCTACGGCCTAATTGCCCATTTAGGTCTCCGAAGTGTTGATTTCTTTGTGAAGTACGATCTGAACCCGCTCTTTCAAACCGATAAGGGGCCGGATGTCCGGACACTTACATTCGGTGTTGGATTCTAATATATGCCAGCTAAAATTATTTCTGTTATCGGTTGTGGTTGGCTGGGATTTCCTTTGGCTAAGAAACTTTTGCAAGAAGGTTACAACGTAAAGGGGAGTGCCACATCAATAGAAAAAGTGGCCCTATTGCGTCAGAATGGCATTGATGCCTATAAACTTCAGTTAAATCCTGAACCCGTTGGTAATCTGACCATCCTACTGCAAACTGATATCCTGATTATTAATATTCCGCCGAAAGCGGGGAAAATGGGTGATGATTTCCACCCGCAACAAATCCGGTATTTAACTGATGCTATACGGCAATCATCCGTAAAAAAAGTCATTTATGTAAGTTCTACGTCGGTTTATCCTGAGTTAAGCCGAGTTTCACTAGAGAATGATGTCATACAACCTGAGCAATCAGCCGCGCCCAATTTAGTACAAGCCGAACAGCTGGTTCTGAGCCTTGCACCAGAGCGAGCAGTAACTGTGGTTCGTTGTGCTGGCTTAATGGGATATGACCGCATTCCCGGAAAATACGTTGCCGGGCGAACCGTAGACAGTGGGGTTGTACCCGTTAACTACCTTCACCGCGATGATGCCGTGGGTATTTTGTCCGCGATCATTCAGCAAAATCTGATCGGGACGTTCAATGCAGCTTCTCCTAAGCATCCAACGCGCGAGGCTATTTACCGAAAAAGTTGTGCAGATTTTGGGTATGAGTTACCCATCTTTATTACCCCCGAACAGCCAGTTCCGTACAAAGTCATTTCTGCGGAAAAACTGATTCTGGCGACGAACTACGACTTTAACTATCCAAATCCATTACACTTTTTATACCAGCTACGACCGTAGTAAATGCCTCATGCGGGTTCCGAAAAAGCTGCCTGAAGATGGTTTTCTGCTCGGAGCAATAGCCCGGTTTAGAGCGGAAAGAAACATAAAATAGCCTTGTCCATGCCAAGCTTTGAAGTGCTCACTTACTTGTGGATCATGATGAGGAATATAGTCTAAAAGTTGGTCCAGATCAAAGCGATCAGAAGCAATGCCAACTCCAGCCCGCTGACTGTCAATAGCGTTACATGATTGTTCGAAGTGATTTGATTGAGGAATCATCAGAGCCGGTTTCCCCAGGTAAAGAGCTTCGCAAACAGACTCAAACCCCGCCGTAGTAACGATAGCCTTACATCGGGACATAAACTCCAGAAAGCGTTTTCCGTCGATTGCATGGTATGTTAGCGTGTTATCAATCACCTGATCAGGACCAGTTGCATCTGAATGGAAGGCGTCCATCCGAATATCAGGATATTGGCGGTGTGCTTTTTCTAATTCAACCTTCAATCCGGGTTGTGTTACGTAAGCCAGTAGAAAATCGTCTGGAGTTGATGGATTGGCAACTGACGATTTTAGTTCGGTCACTTCCTGACGCAAGAGAGGAGGTACAACGCGCAATCGTTTGCGAGGTTCGTTGGCTTGCTTATCGAATGAGAGCGCTAATAGTTCCTTTGCCCCAAAGCACGTTAAGTGTGTGTTGAGTTTGAACGCTTGCCGATAAAACCATTGGCCTTTGGGACACTGAAAATCTGGGTGAAAAGCCATGTACTGATGAGCAATACAAACCATCGGAACGGATGGCCGCAGCAACGCATACGTCATACCACCGAGCATTTCATAAAAATTAACGACCACATCGGGTCGTTGCGCGTCAATTTGATCGCGTACTTGCTGTAAACTTCGCCAGAAAGGCCGAATCGTCCGAATAGCTAGCATCGTCGTTTTGAACGGATCGAGGGCGTTAGTACCCGCATTATATACCAATCCCGGACTAAAGATGGGTAAAATCGGCGCTGTGAATTTCTCGCTAAAAAATGCGGGTACGCCCCGTTCAGCCGTTACGCCAATTATCGCCCCTACCACTTCATGACCAGCCATTTGTAAAATCTGGGCTAATGATAACGCTTGCGTTAAGTGGCCCCGGCCTTCACCCTGTACTAAAAATAAAATGCGCATGATAAGAAGGAATTAACTTACCTGAACTGATAAATTGCTATTCATTGCTGCCTTGTCTTGCGGATTAATTGAGTTGGCTTCTTCGTCTAAATCAGACGTGTAATAAAGAAGACTCCAATCACCATTATGGTCTTCGACCAATGCGCTGAGCGACTCAACCCAATCGCCGGAATTCATATAAATAATCCCGTCTAGTTCGTGAATGGCTGGCTGGTGAATATGTCCGCAGATTATCCCATCACAATTGCGGGCGCGGGCCAGTTCGGTTAACTTTTGCTCATAATCAGAGATATAGTTTACCGCGTGCTTAATGCGGGATTTAATTTGTTGCGAAAGTGAATAATAGGGCAAGCCCCGCCAGGCGCGGTATTGATTATAAAACTTGTTGATCCAGAGTAAAAATGTGTAGCCTACATCGCCTAAATAGGCCAACCACTTCATTTGTGATGTGATCGAATCAAATACATCGCCGTGGGTAACGTAGAATGTTTTTGTCCCTGAAATCAGCATATAATCTTTCCGTATAGAGAAGTTTTTGCCTACCCTAAGTGGCATTACCTGATCTAAAAAATCATCATGATTGCCGCGTAGATAGATAACTTTGGTATCGTAGTGAACGATTTGCTTTAAAACCGTTTTAAAAAAAGCGGTATGCTTCTTTTTCCAGGCTCCATATTGCTTCAATTGCCATCCGTCAATGATGTCGCCATTGAGAATAAGTTTCTGGCAGGAGTAATTGCGCAGAAACTCGGTGGCTTCTCTGGCTTTCGACCCGGCCGTACCAAGGTGAATATCGGAGAGGACAATCGTGCGGAACTGCGTACTTGATTTCATGGACGAAATTAAAGTCCAGAAATGAAGTAGTATTTACCAAAGTGTTAACAAATTACTAACACTAGAGGGCTGTTAAACAAGTAGTTAACATTGACTTAATAAAACCAAGATAGATGGAGAATCCGGTGCTTATTTTCGGAGCAGGTAACCTGGGACTAACGGCTTTAGACCTGTTTCAGCGTAATAGTGTAGTTGTATATGGCTTGCTGGACGACAACAAAGACCTGCATGGCAAGGAGTTTAGTGACGTATCTGTACTAGGCGAAACCGACGATGATGGCTTCCTGAAACTTATTGGTCAAAAGTGTGAAGCTTTTGTCGCTATTGGCGATAGTCGTGTTCGCAAGCGGCTGGTTAAAATGCTAAACGAACGGCGTAAGGTGCAGCCTGTAAATGCCATTCACGACACGGCAATTGTATCGGGCATGGCCACGCTTGGTCATGGTAATCTGATTGCAGCCCGCGTTGTTGTAAATCCGCTTGTCGAGATAGGCCAGCACTGCATTATTCAATCGGGTGTTATTATTGAAAGTAACGCCAGGCTCGGCGACTACGTCAACGTGGGTACCGGAAGCGTAATTAATAGTGGCGTAACGGTTGAAGAAGGGGCTTTTATCGGCACCGGAGCAACAATTATTGCTGGTGTTACCATTGGTAAAAATGCCCGCATTGGCGCGGGCTCGGTTGTCGTCGAAAATGTTGAGGCCGGAACGACGGTGTTCGGAAATCCAGCGAAGAAATTGTAGAGAACGCACCGGCAGATCGGAAATCCCTTTCGTTTCTTGCTTGCCCGGATAACTTCAATAACCACAGAAGCACAAAGAACACAGAGGAATAAATGCCTTATTCCTCTGTGTTCTTTGTGCTTCTGTGGTTAATAATCTTGCTTCTTAAGTTTTTGGGGCAAACACTTATTCTTACTCGCGTCCCTACTCAATATATAATACCTCGTTCGCCAGGAAATCCTGATACGTGCGTTCGAGACCATCTTTCAATTCAGTTGTGTGCTTCCAGCCCATGTTGTGGAGCCTCGAAACATCCATTAATTTGCGTGGTGTGCCGTCGGGTTTATCCGTATTCCAGCGAAGTTCGCCTTCAAAGCCAACGGTTTCTTTAATCAATTCGGCCACTTCGCGAATCGTAACATCTTCGCCGGTGCCAATATTGACAAACAGGTCATCGGTATAATTCTCCATCAGGAAAAAGCACGCACTGGCAAGATCATCGGCATGAAGAAATTCGCGCATTGGTGAGCCGGTTCCCCAGACCTCCACAGTGGGCTGGCCGTTAATTTTAGCCTCGTGAAACTTGCGAATCAATGCAGGCAGTACATGCGATCCTTGCAAGTCGTAGTTATCATTAGGCCCGTATAAGTTCGTTGGCATGGCCGAAATGAAGTTACAGCCATATTGAGTCCGATAAGCTTCGCAGAGTTTTATGCCTGTAATTTTAGCAATAGCATATGGCTCATTTGTCTCTTCAAGATAGCCGCTCAGTAAATACTCTTCTTTGAGCGGTTGTGGAGCTAGTTTTGGGTAAATACACGACGATCCCAAAAACAATAACTTCGTTACGGCTGTCTGGTAGGCACTATGGATAATATTTGCCTCAATCATGAGGTTGTCATACAAAAATTCGGCACGATAGGTGTTGTTAGCCATAATACCACCTACTTTGGCTGCGGCCAGAAATACATAGTCGGGCCGTTCCTTCTGGAAAAAATCTGCCACAGCAGTTTGATTGCGTAAGTCCAGTTCTGACGACGTGCGGGTGATAATATTAGCGAAACCTTCGGTTTGAAGTTTACGAACAAGAGCGGAACCGACCATACCCCGGTGTCCGGCAACATAAATGCGAGCGTGTTTTTCCACGAGAATTGAGTATAAACTTAACCGTCAGGAGGTAGACGGATGAGTGGATAAAATAATACGGCTTTATATAACGTTGCAAAACTAACAAACTTCGGGCACCAATCGTTTGTCTATGCCATGTTTGCTTCTAACTTGAAACAAAGGATTTTATTCGTATTCGTTATCGGTCTTGTTGGAGTAACTGCACACGCACAGCCAACCCAATCGACACCGGCCTCGCTCACGACTGCCTCAAAGCCAGTCTTGGCCCCATCTGGCGCACCCGCATCGCCGTTGTCGGGATTCTCATCCGTACCCTCTTCGCTCACCACGCTTGGCTTACCAACTATGTCGTCGCTGAAGGAGCAGAAAGATGCATATCTGGCCGGTATCATGCCCGATTTAGGGCTGAAGGTGAAACAATTGAAAAAGTTAAAGGCAGATCGAAAAAGCAAACATAAACTGTCGAAAACGGAATATGAAGGCTTATCGATGGTTAAAGCCTATACTAAATTCGGTAGTGGCGACCGGACAGTTGTTGAGGAATTTTACGTTCTGCGCGATAATGATGCTGCAAAACCGCTGTCCTATATTCGAGATGTTTACCGCTATTACCCTAAATCGGCCCGTGTAACAAATTCGATTGTGCGTGATGAAGGAACTGGACTATTATTACAAGGTCCTTACAAACGTTATCAAAATGGCGATTTGGTCGAAGAAGGTTATTATTATGCCGGAATGAAAGACGGGCGTTGGGAGAAATATGACAGCAAGTTCATACTTGTAGATAAAATTCGCTGGCATCGGGGTGTTCCATCGGAGTCGAGGCTGGTATTCTATGATTCAACACATCATAAAATCAAGGAAATTATTCCGATGGAGTACGGCAAGGTGAAGGGCCCTTACATGGCTTTTTATGAAAATGGGTTGCTGGCCGAAGAAGGAAAATACGATAATGGTGTGAAAGTTGGCCGCTGGACAGAGTATTACCCTATGAACCCCAACGGTCGGCGTATGCGCCGAAAGCTTACCCAATGTGCCAGCAATCAATGGGATACGGCCTTTGAGCCTTACACCATTAGTGAATGGGATGAAAAGGGCAAATTGACCTACGAGCGGGCCAAAGAAAAGGTTATTCAGGAGGAGGAAGCCGAGAATTAACAGCCATGTTATTTCTGGCAAAGGCTCATTTAAACACACCTGTGGGATCAGGATGTTTGGCTAATAATTCATTTAGATAAACCAGATCCAGTACAGACAAGTCCAGGTTACGGGCTTGATGAAAATAATCCCACGCTTTCGCATAGTCGGCTCTCAAGTAGGAAATAACAGAGAGTTTCTGATACGCCGGAGCATTACGCGGACTGATTGATACTACCCGTTGCAAGTGGCCTTCCGCTTCGGTTAACACATCAGGAGCTTGCTTTTCCTGATACTGCTTAATCTCTACTGTTGCCAGATCAGTCATCAATACAACATTGCTATCAGCCACTGCCAATCCCTTTTTTAGCATTCGAATGGCAGTTGGTAGTTGATTTTTCTGGTAGCATACCACACCTAAGCCCCAAAATGCATCGGGGTTTTGGTCATTGAGCAGCCATGATAAATTAAAGCGGTGAGTGGCCGTGTCTAGCTGCCCGCTGGCTATATAATCCCAGCCACGAGCAGAAAAGAAATCGCTGGCTTCGGGACGGCTGGAAAAATTGCGGTCGCAATCGTTCAAAAAATGAATTTCTTCATCAATCTGAGCCGCTGTTTTAGGCCGTTCACCAAATAACGGCAGTGTGTTTGCTGGTGCATTGGCGGTCTCAGCCGCATCGGTTGATACAGCTTCTGCGGGCGGTTGCGCAACAATTTCTGTGCTTCTCTGAGTTGGTTGAGTTGGCCGAACCGAATCGCCCGAACGCGCCGATATAATAAGTTGCTTCGGTTGCGCTGCCGACAAAAACGGTAACGCAACTAAAGTCCACTGTATCAGATTCATCCGAACGCTCATAGAAAGTACTATACCACGGTGTTTTGTTTCGATAGAACGAAAAGAAAATCCAAGTTAGTACATTTGGCGTCTATTAACGACGTCCTCCACGCGGTCCCGACCGCTTTGCACTACTTGTTTTA
>CAXVWN010000002.1:0-16355 GCA_964263725.1 Spirosoma sp. | reverse complement strand
AGGCAATCCACCCTGCCAACCCGCCGGAACGGGTCTCACACCAGCCATACGCTTCAGAATTTCGGTGGCTGAGCCATACGGAAGGGGCGTTACCGGAATTTTATGAATCCCAACCGCATTTTGATCAAGTCGCTTGGGTGTATTTTTAGCGTCCAGGGGTAAAGCAGCTTCGCCGGGCGTAAGGGGATCACCCGTGTAAGGCGTCGTTAGCAACGATCCGCGTTGAATTACGCTTTCGCTGTAATAGGGTCCGTCGGGAAAAGTCAGCCCACGCATGTAGCCGCTATCGGCCGGATCGGTGTAAATAATAACGCCGATGGCTCCGTTAGCCTGCGCAAACTGCGCTTTATAGCCCCGGAAATTCCCCCCGTATCGAGCCAGCACAATTTTGTCCTTTACAGAAATACCCATTGCCTTAAGTTGCTCGAAATCCTCCTTGCGGCCATAGTTAGCATATACCACTTCGGCTGTCACATCACCCGATCCCGACCAGGCATTATAACCGGGTGTCAGGCGGGGGTCGCTGCTATATTTGTCTTCTTTAAACAAAAACTCCTTAATATTCAACGGCTGGCGAACGGGCTCAACCAATTCAACAGCAATTTCACCGGGGCCTTTTGGCAGCAACACATCGTGTGGATAGATATCTACCTGCCAGCCCGCTTTGCGCATAGTCTCAGCAATGTAATCGCGCACCTGTTCATTTTCTTTCGAGCCCGTAATGTGGGGCACGCTACTGAGTTTTTCGAGGTGGTTTTTAAAAGCCGCTGACGATTGTTTGGTTTTGAACTCGGTTTCGAGTTTAACCTGGGCCGCCTGCCGGGCGGGCACAAAGCCGCTGAGATTCGGGGCTGTACCTGACTGAGCTTGAGCGACTACTGCGCTTAATGCCAGTGCAAGCGTTCGGCCAGTCGTTTTGAGTAGAGGGAGGTATTTCATGAGAATCAGATTGTATAATTCTCAAATATCGGCATTTAGTGTGGTAAATATGGAAATTCACAAATGAATATTTGGTACATAAAAAAGGAGACGTCTTAAGTACGTCTTCTTTTTTACAATAGGATCAAAAAGGCTTATTTCGGCATGGTGAAAATAGTGGCATCAACTTTAGGGTTGAATACTATATTCGACAACGTCATAACCAAAGTGCCCGGCATAGCGGGGCTGTTAAGTTCTACCGTTGACGGTACCGTTAAGTTTTCTATGGTCTTATAATTACCATATTGGGTTTTGACTTCGCCCGATTGGCCCTGCGCACTAATGGTTGCTTTCATAGCTGTGAGTTGGTAGGTAGTCGCATCTACATAGTAGTTTGCCACGCCTTCGGGCCTGGTCACTTTCAGGTTATAGACATCTTTATCATTCATTTTCTCCTTACCAACCAGCTCAACCGGATACTTCTGGGTCTTCGCTGTAAATAAATCAGTGCCAGCCACATAGGCATTTCCTTTTTGTATTTTCACCTGATCTTCAGGTAGGGCCTGTGGACCCGAGCCACCCTGCATTGGATTAATCGTCCAGCCTTTATCGCCGTCGATAACCTGGATAATCTGCTGACCCATGACCGACATTTCTGTACGGGATGACTGCCCAACCACAACGGTTGTTTTACCAGTCATATCCATACCCATTACGTTCATACTCTGGTCGTATTGAAGCGTTTTGACAGCGGCTATTTTGTCGGCTCCACCTAATGCAACAATGTTTTTGTCAATTATTTCGCCGGCCGTTTGTGCAAAGGACAAAGCCGGAATAGCCACAAGGGCAACAAGGGAGATAAAGTGCTTTTTCATGCAACTAGTTTAGTCAGATAGTTTTGTAAAGGTACTTAACCCCGTCTGTAAAATGTACAGCAGGTAGCTGCATAGTTTTAACGATTGACATACATTTCTGCATAATCGGCAACTTTCGGGGCCAATCGGCTTGCAGGGATGAGAGGTGTTAATTACCTTCATCGACAAAACCTTAATTAACTAATCTACGATGCTGTCAACGACCCGCGTCAAGCTTTCTATCATGATGTTCCTCCAATTTTTTGTGTGGGGAGCCTGGTATGGTCAAGTCACAAAATACCTTGAGACACAATTACATGCCACCGGTGTACAGCAAGGAGCCGCTTTCGCAACGTTCTCGATCGCTATGATTGTGGCCCCTTTCTTTGTAGGCATGATTGCCGACAGATATTTTGCGGCCCAGAAAGTTTTAGGCGTCCTTAATCTGCTGGGGGCAGCGGTTCTATACTACCTCATTCAAGTTAATGATGCCGACCAATTTTTCTGGGCGCTGCTGGTTTACTGCTTAACATTTGCACCTACTCTTGCTCTAACTACATCTATTGCAATGCAGCAGATGACTAGTCCTGAGAAAGAATTTCCGGGTATCCGCGTTTTAGGAACTATATCATGGATTATTGTGACCAACATTGTTGGGTACTACGGCTTTGGTGATAAAGTAACGATTTTCCAATTGTCAATGTACTCCGCGATTGTACTAGGCATTTTCTCTTTTTTCCTGCCCGATACCCCCCCAAAAGCTACTACAGCTACATCATTCTCGCAGATTATGGGGTTGGATGCGTTTAAACTTTTTAAAGATCGCTCCTTCGCTATTTTCTTTGTATCATCGGTGCTGATCTGTATTCCATTATCTTTCTATTACGCTATGGCTAACCCATCGCTAACGGATGGCGGTATGCAGAACGTTGAAAATAAAATGTCGTTGGGGCAGGCATCAGAAGTAATTTTCATGTTGCTTATCCCCTTGGCGTACACTCGTTTAGGGGTAAAGAAGATGCTCATCGTGGGTTTAGTAGCCTGGATCGTTCGATTCATTGGCTTTGGTTACGGCGATGGTGGCTCAAGTGAGTGGATGCTCTATATCGCTATTCTTCTACACGGCGTCTGTTACGATTTCTTTTTCGTAACGGGTCAGATTTACACGGATAACAAAGCAGGTGAAAAAATAAAATCGTCAGCACAAGGGCTTATTTCGCTCGCTACCTATGGTATTGGTATGGGCATTGGCGCTTATCTTTCAGGTATTGTGAAAGATATGTTTAAGACTGGAAATAGCGTCAACTGGACTGCTTTTTGGCTGGTTCCTGCGGGTATTGCGGCTGTGGTGCTAATCGTGTTTGTGCTGCTCTTTACCGATGAAAAGCGGATTCAGGCACCGAAAGACGAGTTAGTCGTTGAATGAACAATGTTGAATGAATAATAGCCGTTCGAAGGGCATTGTTCCTTTTACATTATCCATTTAACACTCTTTCCCTGCGTAAATGCAACTTATTTCTTATAATATCAATGGCATCCGGGCGGCCATCCGTAACGGTCTGGTCGAGTGGCTGGCTCAACATGATTTCGACATCCTCTGCTTTCAGGAGGTGAAAGCCACAACCGATGTAGTCGATCTCTCGGTGTTTGAGCAATTGGGCTACCAATATCACTGGCATGCGGTCGAAAAGAAAGGTTATTCGGGCGTGGCTACGTTTTCAAAAATAGCACCAACTAATGTTGTATTGGGTTGTGGTTTGTCTGTTTATGATTGCGAAGGCCGCATTCTTCGAACTGATTTCGGCGATTTAACGCTGCTCAATTGTTATTTCCCATCCGGCACCAGCGGAGAGCTTCGCCAAGGGGTTAAGATGGAATTTCTGCGCGATTTTTATCAATATGTGCAGGAACTCAGGAAAGAACGACCGAAGCTCATTGTCGTTGGCGACTACAATATTGCCCACACGGCAATTGATATTCATGACCCGATACGAAATAAAAATTCAACTGGTTTTTTACCCGAAGAACGGTCGTGGATGGACAACTGGTTTGGCAATGGCTTAACTGATTCTTTCCGGCACAAACACCCCGACGATGTAGCGTATAGCTGGTGGAGTTACCGCGCTGGCGCTCGCAACAATAACAAAGGTTGGCGTATTGATTACGCATCCGTAACCGATAATCTCCGTGATCAGATCATCGATTGCAAAATGCTGCCCGATGCGGTTCATGCCGACCATTGTCCAGTGTGGTTGTCAATAGGTGAAGGATTAATGAGTGAATGAACGAAGTCCAGCAGAGTACTCTTTCATTCTTGCGTTCTTTCGCTCTTTAAATTTTCGCCACGATGTACTACCTTATCTACAAGCCTTACCTTATGCTTTCCCAATTCAGCCGGGAGGGGGAGAAACAAACGCTGGCCGACCTGGATTTTGATTTTCCACCGGATGTGTATCCCGTTGGGCGGCTCGATGCCGATAGTGAGGGTCTGTTGCTGTTGACTAGTGATAAACAGCTTAATCATCGTCTGCTAAATCCGAAATTCCGGCACAATCGAACGTATTATGTGCAGGTTGAAGGGGCGCTGACTAGTGAGGCTTGCCGACAATTAGCAGAAGGAGTTACGATTTCAATAGATGGCAAGCCCTATAATACACTCCCCGCTGATGCCCTGAGCTTTGGCGTACCCAACTTACCCGAACGGATCCCTCCTATCCGCTACCGGGCTAGCATTCCAACCTCGTGGCTGTCCATTGCGCTTCATGAAGGTAAAAATCGGCAGGTCCGCAAAATGACAGCCGCAGTAGGTTTTCCAACGCTCCGATTGGTTCGCTGGGCCATCGAAGATCTGACTGCCAACGACATGATTCCCGGTCAAGTGCGTGAACTTAGCCGAATAGATGTGTTCCAAGGATTAAAACTCTCCTGACCAACGTCAAAATACGCCTTCATCGGCAAAACTGAAGTAAGCTTTATCTGTAAAAATCAGGTGATCGAGCACAGGGATATCTAGCAGTCGCCCGCCATCTTTCAGTTTTTTCGTCAGGTCTTTGTCAGCCTGCGAAGGCGTTAAATTGCCCGATGGATGGTTATGGAACAGAATCATGGAGGAAGCCAGATGCTCAATAGCCTGTTTAAAAATCATCTTTGGGTCGGCAACTGTGCCCGAAACGCCCCCGGTGCTTATTTGAACCGGCCGCAAAATTTCGTTGGCGCGATTCATCAGCAAAATCCAGAATTCTTCGTGCGGCTTGTCGATCAAGTGCGGAATCATCTCGTTGTAAGCATCGCGGGAACATGTCACGCGTATTCTTTGTGGTCGGTCCTGCTCCTTCCGCCGACGGCCCAATTCAAGCGCGGCTATGATGGCAATAGCCCGTGCTTCGCCGATACCCCGAAACGTTGAGAGGTCTTTAATACTCAGTTTGGCCAGGTCATTGAGGTTATTGTTAACGCTTTTGAGGATAATTTTGGCTACGTCCACCGCCGTAAGATCTACGGTGCCGGAATTAATCAGAATAGCAATTAGCTCGGCTTCTGATAAGGCAGCTTTGCCCTTAAGTATGAGTTTTTCTCGTGGACGATCTTCTTCGGCCCAGCTTTGAATAGTGCCGGAGGTTTGATAGGTCATAGGTGTAAGTCGATTACGAGGCTAATTTCGTTTACAAAATGCACAAAAAAACCTTACCCGCAATAAGGTAAGGTTTCGTATGACTCGCCATCCGCAACTGTAAGACGACCAGCTATCGAACTATATTAAGCTGCGGCAGGTTTCAGACCGTTCACTAAACGAGCCAGTTTCGACTTGTTGTTGGACGCTTTATTCTTATGAATGATGTTACGCTTAGCGAGTTTGTCAAGAGCTGATGAAACCGACTTGAACAACTCAACGGCCATTGCATGGTCGGTAGCCAGACGAAGTTTTTTCACCATGTTCCGAGTGGTTACATGCTGATAACGGTTTAATAAACGCTTCTTGGCACTAGACCGGATTGCTTTTTTTGATGACTTATGATTTGCCATTGGTATATAAAATGTGATCGTTGTCTCGATATAAGGGCGCAAAAATAAGAATTTCGGCTGGAACAATCAATAGTTCCAACCGAAATTCTTTCTAATTGCCAGATTTACTGACGAATATCTGCGTTGACTGTCAACGTTTTTTCCCAGATGACCTCGTTCTGCTTCACAAACTGTTTGTAAGCCTCGCTATTCTCAAATGTTTTTATATCCGCTTCTGATTGAAACGTCAGGTAATGTACTACGTCATAATCAGCAACGGCCTGATTTGGCAGAATTGTCTTGCCAGACGTGTAACCAACGATCTGTGGAATTTCATGCTTTAATGACGCAAAACCGTTCATATGCTGTTCAACAGCTGCATTTTCAACCCCTTTTTTGAATTTAACACACACAACTTGCTGTTTTTGGGCTTTTCTGGCAGGTGAGTAGGCACCGTAGATTGTTAAAGCAAAAGCACACATCAACACAACGATTAGGGTATATCCCTTTGATTTGGCATTCATGATTTCTTGATATTTGTTTGATTTTCCAAATATTATTTCGAATCACATGGTGCTTTAATTGAATAGTTAAACAATTTAACTGAAAAGTGCCATGTTTTGTCAAATGTACAATTGTTTTATTTGGTTGTTAATTTCTACCATTATTTTTTTCGGAAGTTTCGTAAACGGAGCTAGTATTGGACCTGAAAAAACCGGTATCCAGCTGTTAAAAGGAGAAATTATAGTACATAAACAGCTAGCGGAAATCTATCCAGCCGAACGTCGGCCCAGCTGGGGCCGTCCAGTCGAACGTCGGCCCGGCTGGGGCTTTTATGCGCATCAACAAATTAACCGACTCGCTGTGTTTACGTTGCCGGTTGACATGATGCCATTCTTCAAAAAACACATTAGCTTCCTAACCGACAACGCCGTTAACCCAGATAAACGCCGATATGCTGTTGTTGGCGAAGCGCCACGCCATTTTATTGACCTCGATGCCTATCCCGATACATCGGCAACTACTCTGCCTCGCTATTACAAGGATGCAACCGACCGCTACGGAGCCGATACATTGGCTCTGCACGGCCTGGTCCCCTGGCAAATTCAATTGACGAAATATCAATTGACCGAAGCGTTTAAGCAGCGCGATGTTAGGCGAATTCTGCGTGTTGCTGCCGATCTGGGTCATTACATTGCTGATGCCAATGTACCGTTGCATACAACGCGAAATTACAATGGTCAACTAACGAACCAGCAGGGTATTCATGGCTTTTGGGAATCGCGCTTACCAGAAATGTTCAGCACAGACTATGATTTTCTGACGGGTCAGGCTGAGTATATAGAGTCGCCCCAGAAGGCAGCCTGGCGGGCCGTATTCAATGCCAATATGGCGCTGGATTCAGTGCTTCGTTTCGAGCAGCAGCTAACAGACGAAGTGGGCGAAACGCGCAAATTTGGTTTTGAGGAGCGTAATGGCATTACAGCCAAAGTTTATTCGGCAGATTTCTCGCGGCAATACCACGAACGCTTGCGGGGACAAGTCGAACGACAGATGCGGGCGTCAGTAAAGATGGTTGGCGATTTCTGGTACACCTGCTGGGTAGATGCCGGTCAACCGGATTTACGGACGCTAGCCAACTATCAGCTTACGGAACAGGATCAAAAAGAAGAAGTCGAAGAAAAGAAAAGCTGGTTGAAACGGCTGTTTTCGGCACGGAGCGAGGATTGAGCAAGTAATCACGCAAGATTTTTAATCACAGAATCACAAAGAACACAGACAAGCAAACGACTTATTATCAATGGCTTATTTCTCTGTGTTCTTTTTGCCTCTGTGGTTAAAAATAATCTTTATGTAATTACTTACAAGTGCAACCGGAATTCTAAACTTCCAGTTTCTTCATATAATCAGAATCATTTTTCAGGCTAGCCATTGAGGATTCCGGGTATTCCTCCTGCTCAACCAGGAAGTACTTGATACCGCTGTTCATAGCTACACGTAGCGTCTTTTTGAAATCTACGTTGCCTTTACCAAGGTCATTCTGAACGGGTTTGGCGTCTTTTACGGTATAATCTTTAACGTGGCATAGCTCATAGCGGCTGCCATATTTTTTAAGGTGGGCAGCCGTATCGACACCCGCCACATCAATCCAGCACAAATCCAGTTCAAACATCACGTTTTTAGGATCGGTATTGGCCAGCAGGAATTCTTGTGGGAGTTTTCCGTCGAGGGGTCGGAACGAGTAATCGTGGTTGTGATAGCCGAATTTCAGGCCCGCTTTACTAACTTCCTCACCTACGACATTAAATTGATCGGCAACTTTCTTCCATTCATCCCACGTCTTTTGCGGCCCCATATAAGGACATAGCAGGTAGGTCAATCCGGCACCGTGAGCCATTTCAATGCTTTTTTTGATTTCATCAGGCTTGTCCATTTGCCCTCTGTAATTGAAGTGGGTACTAATCATTTTCACGCCCAGGCCGTCGAGAAACGATTTCATCTCTTTAGGTTCCAAGCCCCACAAAAAGCCCTGTGCGCCACCAAAACTCTCGAATTGTTTGTAGCCCATAGCCGCTAACTGCGTCATAACTCCTTTAGGGTCTTTCGGCAGTACATCGCGGGCGCTGTAAAGTTGAACACCGAATGGACTAATCAATTTGGCGGGTGCGTTGGCCAGTAAATTGGTTTGACCAAGGGCTAAGGTTCCGGCCGTTAACAGGCTGGATTGTTTTAGGAAACTACGTCGTTGCATGATTGTAAAAAGTTTGCGGATTTAAAACGCAAATATGGGCCTCTTCTACGTAAAAAGACCAGAAAATATTTTGCGTTAACCAACTCTACTGCCTGTTTAATCGGGGCTTTAAGCAATGGCAAAAAACAGCGACGTATCTTTGCGGTCTTTCCTGAATACGAATGACGTTTTCCAAATTATATTTACAAGCCGGACGCGATGAGGCTGTCCGGCGATTTCACCCCTGGGTGTTCTCACGAGCTATCAGCCGCTACGAAGGCGACTTGAACGACGGCGATGTAGTAGAAGTGTTCGATAGTAAGAAAAATTACATCGCCACCGGCCACTACCACGATGGTAGTATTGCGGTACGTATTTTCTCGTTCGGCGCTACAGCTGGCGGACCTATTACGCCCGATCTACCCTACTGGACGAAAAAACTGGCGCATATTCGCAGTATTCGACAGGTTATTGTTACGGGTAATACCAATTGCTACCGGCTTGTTCATGGTGAGGGCGATGGCTGTACGGGCCTGATCCTGGACGTATACAATGGCGTGATTGTCTTACAGGCGCACTCCATTGGTATGCACCGCGAACGGGAAATTATTACCGAAGCCCTCAAAACAGTATTCGGTGATGAGCTGAAGGCGGTATACGATAAAAGTGCCGATACACTGCCCGATGAGTACGGCGCAACCGTAACCAATAGCTACCTTTTTGGCCGAACACCCGTTCCGCATCCGGTTCTGGAAAATGGTAATACGTTTCTGGTTGATTGGATAACCGGCCAAAAAACCGGCTTTTTCCTCGACCAACGCGATAACCGGGCGCTATTGGCTCAATATGCTCAGGGGAAAAATGTTCTTAACGCTTTCTGCTATTCGGGTGGATTTTCGGTCTATGCGCTCAAAGCAGGTGCCCGTGCCGTTCATTCGGTCGATGTCTCGCAAAAAGCCATTGTCTTGACCGATCAGAATATAGCGGCCAATTTTGGTGAGAGTGAAGAACGGCATCAGGCTTTTGCTGAAGATGTCATGCATTATTTAAAAAACCACGACCAGCAATATGATGTTGTGGTACTGGACCCGCCTGCCTTTGCCAAAAGTCAATCGGCGCGGCACCGGGCTGTGCAGGGCTATAAACGACTGAATGCCGAGGGGTTACGGCGGGTAGCACCGGGTGGGCTGTTGTTTACGTTCTCCTGTTCGCAGGTGGTCGACAGGGAGTTGTTTTATAATACGATTGTGGCAGCGGCCATTGAAGCCGGACGGCAGGTGCGCGTGTTGCATCACCTGAGCCAACCCGCCGACCATCCGGTTAGTTTATTCCATCCCGAAGGCGGCTATCTGAAAGGATTGGTGTTGTGGGTAGAGTAATGTATAATTCACAAATCCCAAATAGGAATTAGGGCTTTGATATTCGTTGTTTAATTAAATGTTTGCGATAAATATTATCTATAACAGCCGTTAAGGTTGTACTTTAATTGCTGTTATAGATTAACATTAATTGCTTTCCGCTAATTTTGGGTTTCAACCGCTTCGGCGGTCCAATGCTCCGGCATGGTTCGCCGTTGTGGGCCCGGCCAGTCCTTTTGTATAACTCGATTACATACATAGCTAATTATGGCTGAATTAATCCGAATGCCCAAGATGAGCGACACTATGACCGAAGGCGTCATAGCGGAATGGCACAAGAAAGTGGGCGACAAAGTAAAATCCGGCGATGTACTGGCCGAAGTTGAAACTGATAAAGCCACCATGGACCTCGAAGCCTACGACGAAGGGACATTGCTGTACATCGGTGTTGAAAAAGGCGCATCTGTACCGGTAGACGGCGTTTTAGCCGTTATTGGGGCCGATGGGGAAGACTACAAATCGCTGCTCAGTGGATCTAGCGGAGGTAGCCAGCCTGCTGCGGCTCCCGCAGCTGCTCCTATGCCGGAACCAGCCCCTGCGCCCGCGAATAGTGCCAGCAATGAAACGGCCACAAAGCTCCCTGATGCGAAAGCTATTTCGGCCGCTCCGGCTGAGAATGTTAACGCGTCGATCATTCGGATGCCGAAGATGAGCGATACCATGACAGAAGGAACCATTGTGGCGTGGCATAAAAAAGAAGGCGACACGGTAAAATCCGGCGATGTACTGGCCGAAGTTGAAACCGACAAAGCCACCATGGACCTCGAAGCTTACGAAGAAGGTACATTATTGTATATTGGCGTAAAAGAAGGTTCGGCTGTTGCAGTCGATGACATCATTGCTGTCGTTGGCGAGAAAGGCGCGAATTTCAAGGTGTTGCTTGATGGCAGTAATGGCGGTGGTGCCGCTCCGGCTTCTAATAAAGAGGCTGCTACCGGCGAAGGTGGTAGTGCTACGGCGCAACAAAACCCGCAAGCTGATCTGCCAGCCGATGCTGACACAGATTTGTCGTATGGCGGGGGTGCCGGTGATGTTTCTGAATCAAATGGCCGGGTGAAAGCGTCGCCATTAGCCAAACGCATTGCTGAAGATAAGGGTATTAATCTGGCACAAGTTCACGGCAGCGGTCCTGAAGGACGCATTGTTAAAAGCGATATCGAATCGTTTGTGCCGGGAAAAACGGCACCTGCGGCTCAACCTGCTGCACCAGCAACACAACCCGCTGCTCCTACGCCAGTAGCATCAGCACCAGCCGCAACTCCCTCACCATCAGCTCCAGTACCTACTCCGGCTGGCGATTATGAAGATTTCCCGCTGAGCCAGATGCGCAAGACAATTGCCCGTCGGTTGAGTGAGAGTCTGTTTACGGCTCCGCATTTCTACCTGACCATGGAAATTAACATGGACAAGGCAATGACACTGCGTGGTACGGTCAACGGCCTAAGTCCGGTGAAAGTGTCATTCAATGATTTTGTGATTAAAGCGGCTGCGTTGGCGTTGAAACAACACCCAAATGTCAATTCTTCATGGCTCGGCGATAAAATTCGCAAGTATAAATATGTCAATATTGGTGTAGCAGTTGCCGTAGACGAAGGCTTACTGGTACCGGTTGTACGGAATGCTGATCAGAAAACGCTTTCGACTATTTCGAGCGAAGTGAAAGATCTGGCCGGGAAAGCCAAAGACAAGAAACTCCAGCCAAAAGATTGGGAAGGCAGCACGTTCTCCATCTCAAACCTCGGTATGTTCGGTATCGACGAGTTCACGGCTATCATCAACCCGCCCGATTCGTGTATTCTGGCTGTTGGCGCTATCAAGCAAACGGTAAAGTTTGAAAATGATGAAGCCGGCGTTCCGGTAGCCAAGCCAACGAATGTAATGAAAGTAACGCTATCCTGCGATCACCGGGTAGTGGATGGAGCCACAGGTTCGTCTTTCCTGCAAACGTTCAAACAACTGCTCGAAGACCCGATGCGTATGTTGGTATAAGTTTTTTAGTTTGTCATGATTTCTGCTCAACAGCAGAAATCATGACAAACTAATTTCTTTTCATAAAAAAAGTGCGCTAGAGTTTCTAGCGCACTTTTTTTATGAAAAGAAATTGACAATTAGATCGTTGCGGGTTCCATTGCGCCTTGAAGCTTTTGCTCCAATACGTTTTTGGGAACGGCACCAATTACTTTATCAACCAATTGGCCATTCTTGAAAATCATCAGCGTCGGGATGCTCCGGATACCGAATTTAGCGGGGACGGCAGAGTTTTGATCAACGTCCATTTTCGCTACAATAGCTTTCCCTTCGTATTCACCGGCAAGTTGTTCAACAACGGGCCCGATCATCTTACAGGGACCGCACCATTCGGCCCAAAAATCTACTAAAACGGGTTTGTCAGAATTTATAAGATCGTTGAAGTTCGCATCGGTTGCTTCTACGGCATGTGTTCCTGCTGCCATGACTGAAATGAGTTTATTAGTTTAACTTGTTTCATGCATATAAACCGTTTTCATAGCGATTAGTTCCTACTTCTACACCACCTTCCACCCCATACCATTGACTATTATTAGGATGAATTATTGATGACCTCCCTCCTCACTATACGAGACCATCAATGGGCTGAATTTCATAAAAGACGAAAAAATGTACCACTGAAGCTCCTTAGTGAATCACCTCCGCCGGGGATGATTTCACACTCATTTAACGAACAGACTTGCCTGACGACGAATCGTTTGGCATTTTTGCCTTTGTAAGGGTTTGTAATACCTCGTTGCCTAAAAAACCAGAACACCCAATGAAAGAGCAATCACGGAGAAATTTTGTTAAAAATAGCGTTGCTGCCGGGCTGGGTGCCGGGTTGCCCGCCCTATCAGTAGCCTCTAAAGAAATGTTTGTTCACCACGTTTTCTTCTATTTAAAAAACGCTGGTAGTGAGGCCGATAAAGCTAAACTGCTGGAAGGTTTGAATAAGTTGGCTAAATGCCCAACTATCAAAATGGTGCATATCGGTACGCCAGCCGGAACTACGCGTGCCGTCATTGAGCGAGCATATACCTATTCTTGGCTGTGCTTTTTCGATAGCGCCGAAGATGAGGAAAGCTATCAAAAACACCCTATTCACGATGATTTTCGGAACAACTATGCATCGCTCTGGGAGAAAGTAGTCATTTACGATGCTGTTGGACCAAAGCGGTAAAATCACGTTGTAGCGCGGCCTGAAAATCCGCGCTACAACGCTACATCGGGCACCGCTACTGGCAACGAAGGCTGAACAGCCTTGCCACGGATAAACGAAATGATGGCTCCCGTTAGCACCAAACCGGCCATAATTAAGTAAGCATAATGCATGCCGAGCAGTTGAGCCGTTGTCTCCTCGGGCGATACATTGTGCGCCAGCGCGTATCTGTTACGGGTACTGTACCAAACAGCAGCGGCCAGCGCAATACCAACCACAAACCCCAGATTTCGCATAAACGCAATCATGCTACTAGCAATGGCACGTTGCGCTAATGGAGCTGAATTAAGGGCACTGCTACTATTTGGTGATTGAAATAATCCAAAGCCCAGACTAACGAGCGAACTCCGCCAGATGACCTCTTTCCAATCCCAACTTGTATCCAGAAACGAAAAAGCAAAATAACCACAGGCCGTAATCAATAAGCCAATACTGGACAACCATCGGGTACTGATCCGGCTGGAGAGATAGCCGCCCAGGGGTGCTATAACGCTGAGTGTTAATGGTCCCGCTAATAACACCAGCCCTGCTCGTGCGGGGTTCAGCCCTAATAATTGCTGTAGAAAGAAGGGAATCACAAACAGATTTCCCCCGGAGGCAACGAAGCCACAAAAAGCAGCCAGAATAGCGGCTGTAAACGGCCGGACACGAAATAAACTCAATCGTAACATCGGTTCATTAACCCGCATCTCCCAAAGGAGGAAAAGTACTAACAAGACCGCTCCGATAGATAACAACCCGATAACGAGCGTATTATCCCACCCATATTGTGGCTCCGGCCCGAAATCAAGCCCGGTCAATAAGGTCGTAACACCCACTAAAAACAGCCCCGCTCCGACCAGATCGAACCGTTGATTGGTAACTTTTGGGCTTTCGGGTAATATGGTCCAGGCTCGCCAGATAGCGATTAAGCCGATAGGTACGTTCACAAAAAAAATACTCGACCACCCGAATTTCCCCAGTAACAGGCCACCAATAACCGGCCCGGCACTGGCACCCGCAGCCACAACGGAACCCATAAGACCAAGCGCCTGCCCACGTTCCTTAGGCGCAAAGGCGTCGCCAATGATGGCCGGACCAATGGCATAAATCATGGAAGCGCCCAGGCCCTGAAGCACTCGAAAACTTACCAGCGACCAGAGATTCCAGGCTAATCCGCAAAGCAACGATCCCAACACAAACACACAAAATCCAGTAATATAAAGCTGTCGGCGGCCTACCCAATCCGATAGTTTACCCATTATTAGTAGCGTACTGGTTGTGGTTAATAGGTAGCAAAGGACAATCCATTCGACGCTGTCGCCCGCATTTAGCTCTCGCCGGATAGTGGGTAAAGCAATATTAACAATGCTACTATCGAGCGTAGACATGAACGTGCCGAACATGATCGTGCCCAAAATAATCCATTTGTTATGGGCCGATGAAGTAGTAGAGACGGATGGTACTGACACAGACAAACAAGTTAATTCTGCAACGTAACAGGCTAAATACGCTGGTTGTTCAATGCAACAGAAACGATAGTTAGGCTATAAACCAAGCATACAGCTATCAACTAGCTATTGATTTCTTATCTT
The DNA here is from genome assembly GCA_964263725.1 of Spirosoma sp. Classification (GTDB taxonomy): domain Bacteria; phylum Bacteroidota; class Bacteroidia; order Cytophagales; family Spirosomataceae; genus Spirosoma. The sequence continues at coordinate 1,629 of CAXVWN010000002.1, read as the reverse complement.
ACTACGCTTATTCTCTAGAGCAAACTCAATTATACAACCTGATGAAAACATCCCGACGATCTTTTTTGCACAAGACAACACGAAACAGCCTGACGATTCTCTCAGTAGGTAGCTTGGCCGGTAATACATTTGATCAGCTAACACTTGATGCTACTCAATCTGAAAAGGTAATAGCAAAATCGCTGCCTGTTAAAGCCGATCATGTCGTTCGGTCCTTACCCGAAAACATGATATGGGGTTATTACGGGGCCGATGTGCCACCAGTGGCCAAAGTAAAAAATGGCGATGTGGTTGAAATTCAGACGGTCAATCCGTCGGGTGTTAGTCGAACAAACCCGGAAGAGTTTTATACCAAAAATAACCTACCCATCGACCAGCATGCCCAGGAGGTGATCGCTATCCTGAAAAATGTAAAACCTGAAGCATCGGGAATTAAGGGGCATATGCTAACAGGGCCGGTTTACATCGATGGAGCCGAACCGGGCGATAGCCTCGAAATTCGCATTCTGGATATGACCTTTCCGGCTCCCTTTGGCGTCAACAGCGTGTGGCCGGGTGGTGGTGGTATTCCCGACGAAGTTAAAACCCGCGAGACGTTCGTATATTGCTACGACATGAAACGAAAAACCGCTTCTTTAAAAGAGGGAGTCGATATTCCGTTGAAGCCATTCATGGGCGTTATGGCGTTGTCTCCCCCCACCGATATGGGCCATCAGAGTTCAATTCCACCCAATTTTTACGGCGGCAATCTGGATATTAAACACCTGGTGAAAGGCACAAGTTTACACTTACCAGTTTCGGTGCCGGGCGGATTGTTCACAACGGGCGATGGTCATGGCGCGCAGGGAAACGGTGAAGTTAGTGGCGTTGCCATTGAAACAGCCATAACGCTTACGGTCAAGTTTATTGTCCACAAAGGCAAAACCCTGAAACAGCCACGGGCCGAAACGCCCACCCATTTTATTGCCGTTGGCTTGGACAAAGACCTGAGCAAAGCCATGAAGAATGCCCTCTCCGAAGCCTGTGCCTTTATTAAAGATGAGTTAGGGTTTACGTTCAACGAAGCTTTATCCATCGCCAGCACAGCGGTCGATTTTGAAGTTAGCCAGGTAGTAGACCAGACATTGGGGGTTCATGCGATGATTCCCAAGTCGATTTTCACGAAGAAGAAATTCGACTTCTGGTCGTAAGCAAACAATCTATTCAGGGAAACGTATACCGGGCGTGGCTGTTGCACAACTTTATTGAGACGCTTAACGCAGTAATTAAAACAAATACGCTTGACAACTGTGTGTAGGCGATCAAGCGTATTGTTCATTAATTGACTGATCTATACAACCGGCAGATTACCACCATCAATAATATAATTTGCCCCGGTTATGTACGAAGCCGCTGGCGAAACAAGGAAGTAAACTAACTCGGCCGTTTCTTTAGGCTCTGCCATTCTTCCCATCGGTATACCGCCAAGCCTTGCCATCAGATTTTGGGTCATTTCTTCGACAGTAATGCCTGCACTTTTAGCTAAATCCGTTAGAAAAGTTGCCATTGCCTGCGTTTTATTTAGTCCCGGAGAAACAGTTATTACTCGTACGCCGTGGGCAGCCACTTCAGTGGCCAGCGTTTTACTGT
>CAXVWN010000001.1:0-26589 GCA_964263725.1 Spirosoma sp. | reverse complement strand
CATTGCTACTGTAACGGGCCTGCCGTTCATTACCGCCGAAAATAAATTTGAAGCCCTGGCCGCCCACGATGCTATTGTGGAAGCCCACGGTGCTCTGAAAACGGTGGCTGCCAGCCTTAGGAAAATTGGCACTGATATTCGGATGCTGTCGTCCGGTCCCCGCGCTGGTATTGGCGAATTGCACATTCCCGATAATGAGCCGGGCTCATCGATCATGCCGGGCAAAGTGAATCCAACGCAATGTGAAGCCATGACTATGGTGGCCGCGCAGGTTATGGGCAACGACGTAGCAATTAACATTGGCGGCATGAGCGGCCATTTTGAACTGAATGTGTTCAAGCCGGTCATGATCTTTAACTTTCTGCACTCGGCCCGGCTCATCGGCGATGTTTGCGTATCGTTCAATGACAAATGTGCTGTAGGTATTGAACCCATCGAAGCCAACATTAAAAAACACGTCGATTCGTCGCTAATGCTGGTAACAGCCCTAAATACAAAAATCGGCTATTACAAAGCCGCCGAAATCGCCCAGACGGCCCACAAAACAGGCTCGACCTTAAAAGAAACCGCTCTTAAACTTGGCTACCTGACAGAAGATGAGTTTAACGAATGGGTGAAGCCAGAAGATATGGTGGGAGAGATTAAGTAACCCTACTAAAAATTCAGTAAACGAAGGAGCTGGTCATTTTTGACCGGCTCCTTTGTTTACTGAATAGAGCTGATGGCAGCTCTCTGTTTTACAAAGACATAAGTTAAAATAGTATTAAAATGTAGGTTAAATACGTCCCGTAAAACCGATATACATGCCATTCTTTGCATAAAATCACTATTGCATTATTCTAATAGGAGTATTTTATTGTACTAAAAAAAGCTGATCGGCTTTTTCGTCAGCTACCAGTCTATTCACTACATCTAATCTGTCGTTTAAACGAAATTTGTTTAAACGAATATTGGTTATACCTTTGACACGATCATACAAAGTCATGCACACGCAATTCGTCAATGAATATCACCGGCTAATCAAAAATCTGCATATGACGGATGGCTACATCTTCAATCATTTTGCACAAAAACTAGCGCCGTTCGATCTGTCAGTCCAGCAATACATTGCCCTTCGCCGTCTTTCGGAAGTTTTTCCAAACAGCCTGACTGCGGGTGAGTTAAAAGAAAAAATGACCGATCTGAACTCAGATATGACTCGGTTAACTGACCGATTGGTAACAAAAAACTTAGTCGTGCGTGAAGTGGACGCGCAAAATCGTCGGCGTATCAATCTTCGTCTTACTGAAGAATCATATCAATTTTTGGAAAAGGTAGCTGCAGATTTCAAAGACTTTGAATCGATTGTCAGCCATTTGACTGACGAAGAAGTACGAATGATGAATATATGCTTGGATAAAATTAGAAATCGGTAAAATGAAAAAGTACGTAATAGGGGCTAGCCTGTGGTTGCTGAGTTTGGGTTGGATAAACGCCCAGTCAACACCATCGGCAATGCCGCTCGACAAGGCTATTCAACTGGCCTTACAAAATAACAAGGGGATTAAGCTAGCCGATTCGCGCACACAATCGGCCGAAGCCCGTTCGCAGGAAGCAAAAGACCGAAGTTTGCCAACGGCGAATGCGTCGCTGGCCTATTCGCGCTATAGCCTGACTGGCCCGTTCTCATTCGGGCAGGATGCAGATGGAAAAGCCCTTGCCAGCATTCCGGCTGGCGCATTCAATGCAACTATTGGTGGCGTTACTGTTGCTAAAGAAATATTTGGGGGCTTTGCTGAAAAATCGGCCGAATTGTCCGCCAATTTATTGGCAAGAGCCAGTCACCTGGATGCGAAACGCAATCGTTCAGAATTGGTCTATACGGTGAGCGATGCCTATTATAACATCGTCAAACTGATTCGCTCAACTACCGTAATTGATCAGAGTATCAAACAGTTCGATGAGAAAGAGCGTGAAGCCAGGAGTCTGGAGAAAGAAGGAATTGTGACGGCCAATGAAGTGCTGAAGATTCAGTTGCAAAAGAATAATCTGCAATTGAGCCGGTTACAGGTCGATAAAGCCCGTCAGACAGCTTTGTATAATTTCAATCTACTTGTCGGCTTGCCCGACGATCAGGCTGTCGCTGTCGATACGACGCTGACGAATCCCATTACAACGGTTGAACCTTTGAGCAACTTTCTGACGCAGGCTGTGCAAACTCGCCCCGAAGTACAGGCCAACGTACTGCGACTACAATCGGCCGAAGCCCTGTTGCGTAATACCAAAAGCATCATGTATCCGCATCTTGGTGCGTCGGTGGGCTATAATTACATTAACCCAACGGCCAAACTTATTCCTGAAGGAAGTTCGTTTGTGAGTGCCTGGAATGTAGGGCTGGGGCTAACGTACAATATCGGCTCGCTTTACAATATCAAAGGGAAGCTGAACAGCGCCAAAACAGCTATCGATCAGGCTGATTTGCAGGGTCAGCAACAAACCGATCAAATCCGATCGGAAGTTGTTACCGCTTATAATAATTACCAACTAGCTCTGGAACAGCAAAATGTGATCCGTACGGCGGTTGGGCAAGCGCAGGAAAACTACCGCCTGACCGAATCCCGCTTCCGCAATGGATTGGTTGGTTCGACGGATCTGTTGGAAGCAAACAGCTTTTTGCTTCAGGCACAACTTAATGTTATCAACGCTACCGTAGATGCGCAACTGGCCTATCAGCGCCTATTGAAAGCTACGGGCAACAACCTTAATTAATCTCGTTTCGTTAAGCGATACAATAACCATGAATACCAAAACTCTAATTCGTATAGGGGGCGTCATTATCCTGGCCGTTGCTCTCTTTTTTGGGTACAGTGAATTTAAATACCTGCAACGTCATGAAACGACCGACGATGCTCAGATTGACGGCGATGTTAACCCGGTTATTCCTAAGGCAAGTGGCTATGTGAAGGCAATTCGCTTCAAAGACAATCAGTTCGTTAAAGAAGGCGATACGCTTATCGTATTAGATGATGCCGATTACAAAATCCGGGTGGCTCAGGCCGAAGCGGCTTTGCAAAGTGCGATGGCTGGCGACCGGGTTTCCCGTTCGCAGGTGAACGTAGCATCGGCGTCGGTGCAAAACTCACAGGCGAGTATACAAACGGCTCGCGATCAGGTTGCTACGGCACAGGCTAACGTAGCTTTAGCGCAGGCTCGTGCTCGTAAATCCAACCAGGATTTTGAGCGCTACAGCCGATTGCTCGCTGAAAAAACCATTCCTCAGCAACAGTTTGATGCGATTCAGGCTGATCGCGATGCGGCTCAGGCTCAAGTGATGGCGGCACAGGCTCAGTTGCAAACAGCTCAGTCGCAGGTGAATGCGGCTGGTACGCAAACGGGGATCACGAGCTCGCAGCGTAAGGCAACCCAAGGCCAGATTTCAGTAGCGCAGGCGACTATTAAACAGCGTCAGACGGATTTAGATCTGGCTAATCTTCAGCTTTCTTATACCGTTGTACGGGCGTCAGCATCGGGTGTTGTTTCCAAACGGTCGGTGCAGGTAGGTCAATTGGTTCAGGCTGGGCAGGCGCTCTGTTCCATAGTTGGTAATTCGTCATTATGGGTTACGGCTAACTTCAAAGAAACGCAATTGAACCAGATGCAGCCTGGCCAGGCGGTAGACATTGATGTCGATGCGTTTGGTGGGGAGAAACTGGTTGGTCACGTCGGCTCATTTGCTGGTGCAACGGGGGCGAAATTCACGCTGTTGCCTCCCGATAACGCTACCGGTAACTACGTAAAAGTGGTTCAACGGATTCCGGTCCGAATCGATCTGGATAAAAACAGCCCTCTTTACGCCAAACTCCGCCCTGGCATGAGTGTGACGGTTGCCGTGGATTTACAGGGAAAATAATTCAAATGGACAATGTAAAATATCTAATGGTAATGTGCTGAAGTTCAGCAGTTATCTATAGCTTGTTATCCATTTTGCATTATCCATTGTACATTTATTTACTACGTTATGTTCAAGTTAGGTTTTGATAAATGGATCGTCGTGCTGACCGTAACGATGGCCGCTTTATTGCAAACGATTGACTCGTCGATCGTTAACGTTACGCTAAACCAGATGATGGGTAACCTCGGCGCATCGCTCGGCGATATTAGCTGGGTCGTTACGGGTTATGCAGCTGCCAGCGCCGTTATGATCACCATGTCGGGCTGGCTAACATCCAAGCTGGGTCGTCGGAATTACTTCGCAGCGTCCATTGTCATGTTCACCATTGCCTCTATATTTTGCGGTACGTCCACCAATGTGTGGGAACTGGTATTTTTCCGGGTGGTGCAGGGCATTGGTGGCGGTGGTTTGCTAACAACAGCGCAGTCTATTCTGATTCAGACATTTCCCAAGGAAGACATTGGTATTGCCAACGCTATCTTTGGGATGGGTGTAATCATTGGACCATCTATTGGGCCTACTCTTGGTGGTTATATTACCGACAACCTGTCATGGAACTGGGTATTTTACATCAATATTCCGTTCGGGATTCTGGCCACGTTCCTGACGTATACGTATATCAAAGAGCCAGCAGAGAAGGTGGCGGCCGGTAAGATGGACTGGCTGGCGCTGATACTCCTGATCATGGGCATTGGAGGATTGCAGATCATTTTAGAAAAAGGCGAAGAAAAAGACTGGTTCGATTCGACGTTCATCGTGGGTATGTCTATTGCGGCTGCTGTTGGCCTCATTGGCTTTATCTGGCGACAACTGGCCGTTAAAATCCCCATCCTGGATTTGAGATTGTTACTTCAGCGCCGGTTTGCGGTGGGTACGTTGTTTAATTTTATTCTGGGTTTCGGGCTGTTTGCATCAGTCTTTATTATTCCGGTTTTCTGTCAGACCATTTTGGGATTTACGGCCAGTCAGACGGGATTATTGTTAATGCCCGGTTCCATCGCGACGGGGATGATGATGCCGGTTGTGGGGGGATTGCTTAGTAAGAATTTCATCTCTCCGATCTGGTATGCCGCCATTGGCTTTTTGATGTTCTTCGGCTTCTGTTTCGACTTGTCGGCAATCAACCTTGCGGCTGGTCCCGATTATTTCTTCTGGCCACTTATTGTCCGGGGCGTTGGCATGGGATTGATCTTTATCCCATTAACAACCATTACGTTATCGGATCTGAAAAACGTTGAAATTCCGCAGGGTTCGGCCCTTACGGGTATGATTCGTCAATTGGGTGGTACGTTCGGAACGGCTATCATGACGACCTATATCTCAACCCGCACCATGTTTCATGCGTCCCGGTTGGGAGACAATGTCTCAATTTACAATCCACTATCCGTTGACCGTATCAAGCAGTACACCGGCCTTTTCCTCTCAAAAGGAGATGCCCTGATGTCAGCCACCAGCAAAGCCTATGGCATTATGCAGGGAGCCGTTATCAAGCAGGCATTAGTCATGACGTATGCGGATGCTTTTCTGGTTATTGGCGCGTTCTTTCTGGTCTGCGTGCCGCTGCTGTTGCTATTCATCGGTAAGAAAATTGAAGCTTCTGCCCATACTGAGATGGTGATGGAGTAAGTAATTGAGTTAATCTGAGTGAGTTCTTCGCGATTATATAAGTTGTCGAAAGTACTATTTTGTTTTTTTAGATAGCTAACAAAGACCGGCAGATTTTCTACCGGTCTTTTTGCTTTACAACGGTGTCAGGTAAATTAGAATCCTAAAGAAAAGTAGTTGACTTATGAGCCGTGTGTTATCTGTTGGATGTCTATTGCTGTTAATGGTAAGTTGCGATATTTTCCATCCGGAAAAATATAGTCAGGGAAACTTTCCCGCAACCGTAACCAACCTCAGTGATATTAACTCGGTTGACGATGATTATAATTCGACTTCCCCAAGCCTTGGATCAGTAATTCCGTTATTATTCTCGTCAAAGCGAGGAGGACGACGCGATTTTAATTTCGTTCAGCAGTCGCTCAATTATACGTTTGACAAGCGTTCTGGCCACTTCTCATTTGATAATAAACCTTATAGTGGATGGGATATTCTGCAAGAGCAAAGGCCGATTGGCTGGGCCGCCGATAAAGCTAATTCCGATGCAAATGAACTGGGGCCTTATGTTCTCTCGTACAACCGGGATTTGATTCCTGATGATTTTCCCTGGCACTATGGGGAATATCTGATGCTGTTTGCCTCCGATCGAACGGGCAATTTAGATATATATCTGACGGCTAATTACCAGAACAAGTCAACTGATGCATCAAGTGGCAATCCAAGTGGAATTTTTAGTAAAACGTTTACCGCTCCTGAGTCAATATCTTTCCTGAATTCTTCGGCTGATGATGCTTATCCGACATTCGATAAAACATATAGCTCGATTTATTTTACATCTAACCGGGGTGGTTCCTTTGATATTTATAAGGCAACATTACCCGTTATAACTCCTTCTGAATTACATAGGCAATTACCTGTATTATCAAATGTACCGATTGAGAAGGTTAGTGATTTGTCGTCGACATCCGATGATAAATGCCCATTTATTTTAGATAATATATTGATTTTTACCTCCAATAGGCCGGGTGGATTTGGCGGATATGATTTGTATTACAGCAAATGGCAGGGGAGTGGCTGGTCAACCCCGGTCAATTTTGGGCCATCAATTAATACCGCTTATGATGAATATCGGCCTATTCTGACAAGTGCACAAGAGTTCACTAATCAGCTCATGATTTTCTCCTCCAATCGGCCCGGTGGTAAAGGTGGTTTCGATTTGTATGTGGTTGGCGTAGATAAATCAAATTGACTAATTTTTTACAGCAAATGCTTTTTCGGCTACTTTACTAAACTGACCGAAAAGGAGGCTTGGTGCGATTCGGCTCAAGTATTTAAGCATGACGGCCATCCCCGGAAGAATCTCAAACGTGTCGTTCTTCATCCCTTTAATGGCCGCACTCACTACTTTGTCAGGGGCCATCGCCATTTTGCTATCAACATCGCCCTCAAACTTATTGGATAACGGCGTCTTTGCAGCCGGGGCAACCAACTCAAATACCTTAATACCGGTTTTCTTTAACTGCACCCGCAGCGCTTGCGTATAAGCGCGAAGTCCGGACTTGGTAGCACCATAAATTGGTGAGATCGGAAAGGGGATAAAAGCTAGCCCGGACGTTACATTCAAAATGGCAGCAGATTTCTTTGTTTGCAAATGGGGTAGAAATTGCTGGACCATGCGAATCGGCCCCGATAAATTAATAGTGATTTCGCGATTGACATTTTCCTGATCAACTAAGGGGTCAAGTAGGTTAAGTCTACGCATTTCTCCCGCATTATTGATCAGAATATTGAGGTCGGGAAACTGCCGGGTAACCTGTTCAAAAAGTAACGTAATGGCCGTTGGATCGCTCACATCGCTCTGAAACGTATGCACATTGGGCAGTTGTTTTTTTGTCTGGTCAAGTTTAATCTGATTCCTGCCTGTTATAATAACCGTGTTGCCAAGAGCTAGTAGTTGAGCGGCAAATTCATAGCCGAAACCACTCGTTCCACCTGTAATCAAGATTGTATTGTTCGTTAGCTGCATTGTTTTGCCTCATCTGATTTGATGAAACAAAAGTAGAGTAGTGAGCCGCCATGCTGTTTGCAAACATCAATCCATTGTTTGCAAAATTCAAATCAAATAGCTTAGGAGCGGAAGCCGATAGGGGCAAGCGACGTTTGCTTTTTGAAGAAGTTGGAGAAATGAGCCACTTCTTCAAACCCTAAACAGTAAGCAATTTCCGAAATAGTCCAGTCGGTTTGTTTCAACAGAATTTTGGCCTCCTGTACAACCCGACCGCTAATAACGTCGGTGGTCGTTTTGCCGATATTTTCTTTCAGTACCTTATTTAGATGATTCACGTGGACGGATAAGCGGTCTGCATAATCTTTGGCCGTACGCAGGTTAAGTTTCTGGTGGGGCGATTCAATCGGAAATTGCCGCTCCAATAGTTCGATAAATAGCGACGAAACACGGTCGGCGGCAGTGTGGGTTGGGTATAGTGACGTAGCAGGTTGTAGCTTCTGCCCGTAATGGATTAGTTCGAGTACGTAATTACGGATCAGGTCGTATTTATACGCATAATTCGAGGCTAACTCCTTCTGTATCTTCTTAAATATAAAGGCAATGTCTTCGGCCTGTTCGTCTGAAATCTGGAAGATGGGATAGCCGCCGGGCTGGAAAATAGGTAGTTCATCCAAGACAACGCCACTTTTGGTTTGGATGAGAAACTCATCCGTAAAGACGCAGAAGTAACCGGACTGGTTCATGTCCTGCGGCAACCAATGATAAGGCACTTTGGGTGTTGCAAACGCGAGCGCGTTTTTTTCAATCTCTATTACTTTATCGGCATACTCGGCTCTATTCCGTCCGCCAATCAAACTGATTTTGTAATAAGCCCGTCTATTGTAAGGCATAAACGGCTTTACCTTAAACCTGGCTACAACGTCGCCTACATCAAATATATTAAAGTGGCCTATTTCTTTGTTTATTCCATCTGGCAAAAGATATTCCAGACCACCTTCCACTCCGGGTGCGATTTGTTTATAAAATTCATTAAGCGAAATGATGTCCATAGCTACGGTTGTAAGATTCAAATGTAGGTATTTCAGACTTAGTGCGGTCAATCAACAGGTTAACTCCGTTAAATCGTGATTTTATTGATTCAACCCATCTATGACTAGATCATAAGTCGCATCAGCCAACCGGTAATCAACCCGCCATATACACCCAATACGTGGCTCAGCACGGCCAGCAAAACCCCAACGGGAGCCAGGGCCGGATGAAAGATCGACGCGACGGCCGGAGCGGTTGACACCCCGCCAATATTCGCCTGACTGCCAACCGCTACAAAAAAATAAGGCGCTTTAATAACGCGGGCGGTGATGAGCATGAACGTAATGTGAATCAGCATCCAGATGACCGCTACCAGAAACAAACCCATATTTCCGCCCAGGTTAGACAGGTCGAGACGCATGCCAATGGTCATGATGAGGAAATAGACAAACAGGGTGGCAAGGTCGGTGGTGCCGAGTTTTTCAAGTTTGCGCAATCGGGTGAAGGACAGCCCGATGCCGAGCGATGTGGAGAGAATAACGACCCAAAGAAAATTGGACGTGAATGGGTCTAAGCCATAGGTTGTTAACGATACTTTGTAGGGTTGTAACGTCGACGAAATCCAATACGCCAGCGCATGGGCGAGCGCACCGCCACCAAAGCCGAGTGCTAGAATAGTACTCAAATCCAGCAGATTAGCTGGTCGGTCAGGTTCTTCTTTATAGGCTAAGATTCGCTGTTTTACTTCCTCGATGGAGGTATTATCGGCGTGTAGCCACCCGTCAATTTTGCCTTTGTAAGCGGCCCCATAAATAAGGCAGGCGGTCCAGGTCGTTGACACAACGGCATCGACCACCAGAATGACGGCGAAAAGTGCTTCGCTGCAACCATATATTTCCTTGAGGGCCAATTGGCTGCTGCTGCCCCCAATCCAACTGCCCGAAATCGTTACTAATCCCTTCCAATATTCGTTGGCAATAGCTTGCTCACGAAAACCGGGAATCAGCCACATGACCAGAAAGAACGCAATCGGCGCACCAACAATAATGCCCACCGTTCCCGATAGAAACGTAATCAGAGCTTTTGGGCCGAGCCGCATAATAGACCGCAGGTCGGCGGTGGAGGTCAGTAATACCAAAGCCGCTGGCAGCAGATAATTCGTTGAGACTTTGTAAAGACTGGATTGCTCGCCCGAAATTATCCCGAAACTATTCATCGCAGCCGGAAAAATGTAGCAGAGCAATAAGGATGGCACGAAGGTATACGCTCGCTTCCAGAAGGGATGCTCCGACTGGGATGTTTTGAAAATCAGCGTTAGCAATACCAGAAAAATGCCGAGAATAATGGCATCATTGGTGATGAGAGGTTGATTCATGTGTGCATACTAATCGTTGCAGCTTTGACAAAGTTTTAAACTTTGTCAAAGTTCACGAATGCATTATAATCTAAAAACCAGCCGCTTGTCCGTCTTTTCGAGATTCGGTGGCGCCGTGATAAACTTTGTTTTTGGCGTCGTACATGATGGCTTGATAGCCGCCGTAACCACCAAGACCATAGCCTATTTTGTGGCCTTTACGCATCAGATCGCGGATGGTTTCGTACGGGTAGCCCGATTCCAGTGTGATCAACCCGGCGTCTACCATCTTCTCACCCGTTGGTTCCGACGATCCTTGGTGGTCGATGCGGGGAGCGTCGCCAGCCTCTTGCGGATTCATGCCGAAGTCGATCATATTCATAATAATCTGAACGTGGCCCAGCGGTTGAAAACCACCGCCCATTACCCCGAAACTCATAAATGGCTGACCATCTTTGGTTATAAAAGCGGGGATTATTGTCTGAAAAGGCCGTTTATGGGGCGCAAATGTATTGTTTTGACCTTCGGTCAGGCTGTACAGTTCGCCCCGGTCCTGAAACATGAATCCTAATCCGTCGGCCACCATACCGGAGCCAAAACCCCGATAATTACTTTGAATCAACGAAACCATATTGCCTTCTTCGTCGGCTACGGTCAGGTAAATTGTATCGCCCTGTTTCAGGGCTGGATTACCAGCATCTACGCGGCTGGCCGCCCGGTTGAGGTCGATGAGTTTTCCACGTTCGGCGGCATATTCCTTGCTAATCAGTTCTTTGACGGGAATTTTGGCGAAAGCCGGGTCGGCGTAGTATTTGGCGCGGTCTTCAAACGCTAGTTTTTTCGCTTCTATAAATCGATGAATATGTTCAGGGCTACCCCAGGGAATTTTCGAGAAATCGTAGGGTTCCAGCATATTCAGCATTTGCAGAGTCGCAATTCCCTGGCTATTCGGGGGTAATTCCCACACATCGTAGCCCCGGTAATTGGTCGAAACGGGTTCAACCCATTCAGACGTGTGATCGGCCAGGTCTTTGGCACTGAGGTAGCCGCCTACTTTTTTCATAAAGGCATCAATCGTTTGAGCAATCTCCCCTTTATAAAAGGCATCGCGGCCACCTTTTGCAATTTTCTCCAGCGTATTGGCTAACGCTGGATTTTTAAAGATTTCTCCGCGTTTCGGTGCGGCTCCGTTGGGGGCATATGTTTCCTTAACATTGGGGTATTTACCAAATCGACTAATCATGGATGCCCAGGAAATGGACGCTTCGTCGTGAACGGGGTAACCTTCGCGGGCATATCGAATGGCGTGCGATAAAATTTTGGGCATGGGCGTTTTACCAAACCGTTTGTGCAACTCGAACCAGCCATCCACACAACCGGGCGTCGAGACGGGCAGTGGTCCGTCAGCCGGAATATGCGTTAGTCCCCGTTTCTGAAACTCAGCTAGCGTCAGGCTGTACGGCGACCGACCCGAGGCATTTAACCCGTAGAGTTTTTTGGTCTTGGCATCCCAGACAATAGCGAACAGATCACCACCAATACCATTGACGTGCGGTTCGACCAGCCCTTCCATTGCGTTGGCGGCAATAGCGGCATCAATGGCGTTGCCGCCCGATCGTAAAACATCAATAGCCGCCTGGGTGGACAACGGATGCGAGGTGCAAGCCATCCCGTGTTGCGCCATCACAACCGAACGGGTGGCGAAAGCTTTACCCATAAGTCGATCCTGAGCGAATATTGGCGAAAATAGACTGACTATAAGATAGGAGAGGAGGAAGATTTTTTTCATGAATCGGTTGTGTGAAATTCTTAGAACGAGTTGTGCCCCGGTTGGCCTACCGTGTCACAAGATAATGAAATGCCTATATATTTACTGAGTTACGCATCGGTAAGGTGTACAAGCGATACGTAGCCAGTCAATTATTGGGTGAATGACTATTTTACAGCCAAAAGTGCTGGCGGTGAAGAGAAACTACCGTTAGCTAATGTGGCGCACCATTAACTCAAATGGGATAGGCGAGCATTGGTTAATGTAGGAATTTAATCCTCATAACTAACCACTTACGATAATGCTTGATGTAATAATAGCCGCCAATAAGAATTTCATGGAGATCTTTTCAACGGGGGCGGAAACCATGAGTACGCTATACACGAGTGACGCCAAAGTTTATCCGCCTGGCGGGGCCACTATTTCGGGAAGCACGGCTATTGGCACGTTTTGGAAAGGGGCCTTTGAGGCAGGCGTCAAGCGGGCAAAACTTGACACCGTTGAAGCCGAGCCAACTGGTGATCAAATTGTTGAGGTTGGTAATTATACACTCTACGGAGACGGTGATGTTCAGTTAGATACGGGAAAATATCTGGTCGTTTGGAAACAGGAATCCGGTAATTGGAAGCTTCACCGCGATATCTGGAACACGAGTGTGTCGGCTTGATTTAATTGCTAATTAAAAAGTAAGGATAGCCGCGACAATCGTTGTTTTCTGAAAATACGATCTGTGATTAATAAATAAACGATCCTCGTCTATTTATTAATCACAGATTATGCAGGTGAAATTCAATAAAATAGGCAATTAGGTAAAATAAACTGCCCGTAATAACTCAATACTAAACAAGGTTTAAAAATGAAAGAATTCTATCATTATACTATTGAAAAAAACGTTGCAAGTATTCTTGCAACTGGAGTTTATTCAAATCATCCATACTATACAACGACTGAATATTATCAGTCATATGAGGCTGGCCAACAATTGGGCGTGATGGCACATAATATTGAGTGTGTTCTGAAATTTAGAGATGATGGTCTATTCAAAAAAGTCCAAGATGTGCCTAATACTGGCCGCTTCACTGGTGGAGGTAATCAATACCAACATCCATATCGACCAAAACCAATTGCTGTAAGAAATATTGCAGATCGGATTTGGAAAAGTTTGATTTAAAAACTGAAATAATGTTTATGAAACAATACATTGTTGTCATTTGAATGGACAGATTATTTCAAAAGTTATTTTGATGACGTTCTTTTTCTATCGGCCTAATTTAATATTAATTGACTTGTGAATTGTTAGGAAATTTCGTTCTTTAATTAGCTCGATAGATCTCATAAAAGTTAAAGATAATAGACTATTTTCATGTTAAAGCAGTAGAAGAATAGCTTATTGATAGTACTGAAAATACCAAAAATGGATCATAGTATAAATGAGTCAGCCCGTGCCATAGTTTTATCTACGGCACGGGCTGACTCATTTTGACCCAATTCTATTTCTCCTCGCTGGTCGTATATTCATACGTGCCCAATCCAAGTACCTCGCTCGTTTGCTTGCGAAGGGCTTGCCCTAATTCTGGATTGTTAGCCAAAATCTGGCCATAGCTCGGAATCATTTCTTTGAGTTTCTGCTGCCAGGCTTCGGTGGCAAGTTGTTCCGGGAAACAACGCTTGAGCAGATCAAGCATAATGGAAACGGCGGTCGAGGCACCCGGCGAAGCACCTAACAGAGCCGCTATGCTACCATCGGCCGCGCTGACTACTTCGGTACCAAATTCGAGCACGCCACCTTCTTCATCATCTTTCTTGATGACCTGGACCCGCTGACCGGCAATTTCTAACTCCCAATCGTCCATTTGAGCGTCGGGATAGTATTCCCGTAAAGCGTTCAAGCGGTCTTCGGGCGATTGCATAACTTGCTGGATGAGGTACTTTGTCAGGGAAACATTGTGCAGACCAGCCATCAGCATAGGCGCCATATTGCTTAGCTGAATGGATTTTGGAAGATCCATATACGAGCCACTTTTCAGGAATTTGGTTGAAAAACCGGCGTATGGCCCAAACAGTAATTCACGTTTCCCATCAATCATACGGGTGTCCAGGTGCGGCACCGACATGGGTGGTGCCCCTACCGATGCCTTGCCGTATACTTTGGCCTGATGTTTTTCAATAATGTCGGGATTAACGCATTTAAGCCACTGGCCGCTTACGGGGAACCCACCGAATCCCCGGCTTTCGGGAATGTCAGACTTTTCCAGTAATCGCAGCGAACCACCACCGGCCCCAATGAAAATGAATTGCGTTTGAACATCGCGGACCTGGTTTGTCGTTACGTTCTCGACCCGCAATTTCCAGCCACCCAGGCTCTTAGAGCGCCACAGATCACGTACGTCGTGGGCGAAATGTAAATGAACGCCCGGCATATCATACAACCGGCGGAACATAGCTCGGGTTAGCACCCCAAAATTTACATCCGTACCAATATCCATGCGTGTTGCGGCTACCGGTTGCGCTGGATCGCGGTCCTGCATAACCAATGGCATCCAGTCGGCCAGTTGGGCTGGTTCTTCGGAGTACTGCATCCCGTGGAACAGGTAATTCTGCTGAAGAGCATCATACCGTTTGCGGAGATACGCAACATTGCTCTCGCCCCACACAAAACTCATGTGCGGAATAGACCGGATAAAATTGGGGGCATCGTGCAGAAAGCCCTGTTGGATAAGAAACGACCAGAATTGCTTCGATAACTCAAACGACTCTGCAATTTTAATCGCCTTCGATGGGTCAATTTCACCGTCTTCCTGCTCGGGCGTGTAGTTGAGTTCGCAGAAAGCCGAGTGGCCGGTGCCCGCATTATTCCACGCATCCGAACTTTCGGCAGCCGCGCTGTCCAGGCGTTCGTAAATATCAATCGTTATGTCGGGTTGCAATTCTTTCAGCAACACGCCCAATGTGGCACTCATAATTCCAGCTCCGATTAGGATAACATCGGGGCCTTTGGTCGTAGATTTCTTGCTTTTCGCCATGATAGAAATAGGCCGGTATGTATTCGTATATAGTTACAAAATTGACGAGTTGGTTGTTCCGAAATTCCCTGACAAAATTGTCCAATTAACTTTTAAGAAGCTGGGATGTTATTTCTTTCTCAATACTTTCCCCAAACATTTCGCCGTAATCAAATAGGTCGGTTTAACGCCCAGGGTGCCAAGACTTCCGGAAGCCAGCGTAGCGCCGGTAATCAGCGGATTGTCTGATGCATAATAGGCGTAACGTACTTTGATTGCTGCCGGAACACTGCCCCGAATTTTCGATTGTGCCTGAATCGCTTTCTGATAATGAGCCCCTTCCATTTCTAACCCAATGGCTTTCCAGGAAGAGCTGCGGAAGTAGCTCAGCACGTCTTTGTTCTGTAGAGATGTCCCCAGAACTGTAATCATAGCGCCTTCATACACGGCGATGCCATGACCCTCAAAATCTTCTTTGGTGAAATCATTTTCCAAAGGATAATTGTCGGCAGTGCCCTCAAAAATATGCGACGTTGGAATCATCAAATCGCCTTTTTCGCCGGTCAGAATACCCGCCTTGCCAATGATGGAAATAGACGCCACATTGAGCGGAAACGATTCATCACTGTATTCATACGGCTTCAGAAGCTCGTCCATTGTTTCAAAAGCCTGTTCCCCGAAGGCATAGTCCATTACCAGCAACAGCGGTTTAACGGTCTGGATGTGTTCGGCGTCGTGGGCGATTTCGGGTGCTAACTGACTGGTATCCAAAAGAGACGTATCAATTAACTGCACCATCAAACTAGTTCCGGCCAAATCTTCCAGAATATGCATCCCGTGTTCAAGGGCGTAGCCGGTCACCTGTTTCCGAAGTTCGCGCTGGGTAGATTGGCTTAGTTTTAGGGCCAAATCATACAAACTATCCCAGGTCGCTGTTTCGGCTAATGCAGCGGGTGCATACAGGCAATTCATAACGCTGTGCGGATTGGCACTGATAATATGGATCGGGCGATTCTGAAGGTTATGCTCCCAGATATATTGTTTCAGGCGGGTAGCCCAGCGTTCGCCATACAAATGTTGCCCAACACGCTCCCGAAGCATCGGCGTAAAATTGATTTCGCGGGCCGTTTTTGACTCCCTCATCTCGCTTGCCGATACGTTGCCCAGGCTGTATACGATCTGAAAAAGCCCGTTGTTGGTCCCGGCTGTTTCGGCAAAGCGTCGATACGCCTGCTGGGTTTCTTCAAAGGTTCGGCCCAGAATAGAACTGAGATACATCAGCGCCAACTCTCGCTCATCGTCGTTCACCGTTCCTCCCGACTGAACGATTGCTTCTAATTTTTCCCATTCACGGGTTCGACTACCCCGTTCCTGAAAGACGTTGCGCCGAATTTTGTCGGCTTCCATAAACATGAACGTCAGGTGGGTCAGTATGTCGTAAATTTCGCTACGGCCATTCGTGACTTCAATCACCATTTGTTCGCTATCAATTCGGTAACAGTTCCGACGGCGTTTGGCAGGAACCAATACCGGAAAGTGAGAGTGCTCAAAACCCTCGCGCGAAGCCAGAGAAATAACCCGGCAGGCTTCAATGCCTTTCGGAAGCCGATCCATCACATAAACAAGACCATCTAATTCAACGCGTTGTGGATCACCAACCAGACCATAAATTTCGGGTTGGAGCGTGAGTAAGGCTCTACGAATTTCTTCGCCCGATACGCCCGATGGTTTATAAAATCCACGGTTAAACAAATGCCGCATCGTTATATACAGCCGCTCAATAGCAACACGAGACTCCTGAGCGCGGGTGAGGGGTGGAGAAGGGACAAGGTTCATGACTACGTAATGCATGTAATTTGGGCGCAAGTTACGCGATACATACCTGTTACGGGTAAACTGCAAGGGCCGATGAACTGATTTTCTGGGTACTTTTGGCCCATGATATACCGAATCCGGGCCGTAGTATTGCTTTGTTTGTGTATAATTCTGCTTAGTCAGTCTGTTCAGGCCCAGCCCTTGCCCGTGTCGCCGGTTGGGCCAGATCCGTCGGGTATTAACCAGGGGCGGTTTATTGGTGTTGTGGTGGGTACCGCGGCTTTTTATGCTATTACGCTGCTCATGCTACGTAAGCAGTGGTACAAGAAAAAAGTCCCGTTTCATTCCTTCAACGACAATGCAGAATGGCTCCAAATGGATAAAGTTGGCCATGCGGCAACGGCCTATTGTATGAGCCGGGGCGGTTACGAACTGATGCGCTGGAGTGGTGTTGACGAACGCGCCAGTATCCTGACGGGTGGTTTACTGGCTTTATTATTCCAGACGACCCTCGAAATTTATGATGGCCACTCCGAAGGATGGGGATTTTCTAAGGGCGATATGTTTGCTAATGTTGCCGGGACCGCCTTGTTTGTAGGACAGCAGTACGGATCTGGACAGCAAGTGGTCAGCATGAAATACGGCTTTCGGAAAACAATTTTTCCGCCCTATCGACCCAATGTACTCGGCAAAACGACGGGTGTGCAAATGCTGAAAGATTATAATGGACAGCAGTATTGGTTGTCGGTCAATTTGGCCTCGGTGCTGCCCGTAGGGCCTTCGTTTCCACGCTGGCTAAATCTGGATTTGGGCTACAGTGGCAGCGGTATGATTGGTGGGCACGAAAATCCACCCGTAGTTGATGAGAATGGTAAGCAAGTAAAATTTGAGCGATACCGTCAGTTCTTTATTTCACCCGATGCTGATTTATCGCGCATTGGTACATTTTCACCCTCATTACAACGGTTTGTTGGTACGGCGCAATTTTTTAAAATCCCGGCTCCATCACTGGAATTTAACCGGGTAAACGGTCTTCGATTTCATCCGCTTATTTTGCCGAAAGAATGAGTGAAAGCGTGAATGAGCGCAAGAGTGAAAAAGAGCTAAATGCTTTTCATTCTTGCGCTCATTCACGCTTTCACTCACTTTTTTACTTCCGACCACCACCAGTATCGAAGCCGATTTTAACACTAATTAAGCATACTTGCTATCTATTGTGGTGTTTGCTAATTTGTTTAATGTAGTGGGAACGGCATTGTATTCAACAGCAGCTATAAAGTGACCTGCCCTTGTACCCGCCCGAATTATAGCACCGAACCATCATTGAGGTTAAGTACTCCATTGGATATAATCAATCTTTTGTTTGATCTCAATATCTCACTAATAATAAGCAACTTACTTTATTTCGCCTGGTGTTACTACGATGCTTTTCTTCCTGTTTTCGCGTAGAATAGTCAATTGGATTTGCCGACCAATGGTGTCGTCGGTTAGCAGGCGATGCAAGTCATCGACCGACGTTATGGACTGATCATTTAAGCCTACAATAATATCTGCCTGCATTAATTCGGCATTACCCGCTACACCATCGTGCTCTACACTTACGACCATCACGCCCGTTTTTGCCGAAAGCTGATTATACTGCACAATTCGTTCGGTGAGGTTAATCAACTGCCCGGCAATACCCAGATAACCCCGTCGAACGCGTCCGGTCATAATAAGTTTGCCCGCTACCAGTGCCGTTAGGTTTGATGAAACGGCAAAGCAGATGCCCTGCGCTGGTAAAATAACGGCCGTGTTGACCCCAATGACATCGCCCTCTGAGTTTACTAACGGCCCGCCTGAATTACCAGGATTAAGGGATGCATCTGTCTGGATAACGTCGTCGATCAACCGGCCCGATTCCGATCGAAGCGTTCGGCCCAATGCGCTGACAACGCCCGCTGTGAGTGAATACTGAAACCCGTATGGATTACCAATTGCAATGGCAATCTGCCCAACCTGTAGGTTTCTTGAATTGGCAAAGCGAATCGCTTTAAGACCATCGGCATAAATTTTCAAAACGGCAATATCAGTATCAGGATCCCGTCCAATTAAAGTTGCCTCGTATTCGCGGGAATCGGGTAACTGGACTTTAATTTCCGTCGCTCCGGCCACTACGTGGTTATTAGTAATAATAAAGCCGTCGCTGGAAATAATAAATCCTGACCCGGAACCGCCGTCAGCATTTCCTTGATTGGGCGGACGGCGTTGTGAGGGTGTTCTTCGACCGGGCGCTAGCTCGGCTGATTGGTTGCGGACCTTAATCTGTACGACCGATGGGCTAACTTTTTTAGCTACATTTACAACTGTACTAGAGTAGGCATCGAGCAAAGCGGCATCTTGTTTCAATGCCTGTGCTGGTTGCGAATCTCCACTGGAAAATGTCACAAATTGCGTATTCATTCGTAAAAGTTGATTAGTTGTTTTAAGTCAACTCTCACGATTTAGTCCATTATTGATTTTTAGGAAAGTTGGGAGGTATTTACCGTCAGTTTGTCATATTTCGTTGGATTATGTCCATAAATACGACAGTCGAAAGAAAATTATTTATTGGTTTGGTTAAAATGGCAGTAGTATCTAATGACGTTTGATGAGTATTTAATTCAAAAAAAAATAAGTCCCGATCAGTTTCAGCAGGCTGAACCTGCCAGGTATAGTGAATGGCAACGGGAGTTCACAGAAATGCATCCCGAAAGCTTTACCACTCAAAAGAAATTTCTTTTGAATGATACCCGAAGAAAGTACCTTGTTCGTTGAAAGTGTAGTGTGCGGCCTGAAGGTCGGGTCGAATTTTACGTTTTACACCCAACTTTTTTTTACATGAGCCTTACGTTAGGAGAACTACGCGGCATTAATGATGCTGTTTTAAATGCCTTAAAAGGGCAAGGCATAAGCGATGGTGATTCGCTGTTAGAAGCCGCTAAAACACCAGCAGACCGTAAAGCACTGTCTTCTGCAAGTGGTGTTGATGCAACTGCTATTTTGGAATTGGCTAACCGGGCTGATCTGGCCCGTATTAAAGGTATTGGCCGTGTTTATAGCGATTTAATGGAAGAAGCGGGCGTTGATACCGTGAAAGAATTGGCTCAGCGCGTTCCTCAGAACTTGCACGCTAAATTGATTCAGATAAACAGTGTTCGGCAGTTTACCCAACGTCCACCTTCGGTTGAGCAAATCGGCGATTTTGTGGAGCAAGCGAAAAACCTGCCCCGAATGCTGGAATATTAAAAGAAATAAGTTTTCAGCGGGTTTTTACCCGTAAAATGGCCCGCCCGAAGTAAGTATCGGACGGGCCATTTTACGATTTAGAGGTTACGATCTCAAGTATAATTATTTTTGCCAGTCCCACTGAATAATAATATTGGATTGATCGTTTACATTACTTTTTGTGTTCCTGGCGGCCCTTTGGTTCATGCAGGTAACGCTCCAGGCGATTTTCTAAATCGGATTGGCTTAGGTTGGTGAACAATTCACCATTGAGAGCCAGCGACAGACGGCCACTTTCTTCTGAAATGGCAATTACGGCTGCATCGGTAGCTTCGCTCATGCCTAATGCGGCCCGGTGACGGAACCCCAGTGAGGGTGGTAATTCATCATCTTCCGAAACGGGCAAAATGCAGCGGGCAGACCGAATTCGACCATCACTAATAATAACAGCCCCGTCGTGTAGCGGACTATACTGACTGAAGATAGCCAGAAGCAGCGGCTTCGACAGGTCGGCATCAATGACTTCTCCCGATTGCACAAATTTCTCTAGATCATCGTTTTTCTGTAGAACCAGTAAGCCGCCCGAAAACTCAACGCTGAGCGCTTTGCATGTATCCATAATGGGTTTTAGTGGCGTGCGCGCGTCTTCAGAATCGGAGTCACGCAAGAGCCATTGCCGAAGCCAGCGGTTGTTGGTTAGGTTAGTAGATTTGCCAATGAGCAACAGAAAACGTCTGATTTCGTGTTGGAAAATAATAATTAAAGCCAGGGCGCCAACGCTAATGAAGTACTCCAGAATGGTAGTCATTAGGTTTAGGCCAAGCGCCTTCACTACTAGATAAGCCAGATAAACCAGCAAATAGCCAACAAAAACCCGACTGGCAACACTCCCCCGAACGAGGTTATAAATCTGGTAAATGAGCAGGGCTACCAGCCCTATATCGAGTAGATCGAGCCAACCAATGTCTAAAAACCCCAGGCGGAAAGCCAGCATGAATAAATTAATAAAGTGTCAACGTTAAATATAAGCAGAACCAATCGGCAATCTCACTAGTCAAAATAAAGACTACTGACGGATACGTCAAATAGCTGTGGTTTGACCTTCAATAGCCAGATAAGTCTCCGGAAAAATTGTCCGGGCTTCCTCTAAAAATAAATCAAATTGTTTGTAGCGTGACGAAAAATGCCCGATCAATAGTCGGCCTACTTCGGCTTTGGCTGCAATGGTAGCGGCCTGTTTGGCGGTAGAATGATAAACCTCAGCTGCCCGTAGCGCGTTGTCTTCCAGAAATGTGGCCTCATGATAAAGCAAATCGACACCCTGTAGTTGCGGCACTAATTCCTCAACATAGCGAGTGTCGGAACAATATGCGTAGGAGCGGGGCGCAGGGCCAGGTTCGGTATAGTCGGTACTCGCGTACAGAATTTCCCCATCGACTCCCAGAATATCCTCCCCATCTTTCAATTGTTTCAGGTACGCAACCGGCACATCGTCGGGAAGTTTATCGCGTAACAGATGGGGTTTGTGCGGCTTTTCTTTAAAGAGGTAGCCCGTGCAGTCAATCCGGTGTTGCAGTGGAATAGCCTGCACCGTCATCAGTGGATGATCAAGTAGAAGAGTGGCTGTGTCTGGTTCAACAGGTTGAAAATGAAGATTATAGCCTAAGCGGGAATCGGATACCCGGAAGATAGTCGTTAATACTTCATCCAGTCCGCGCGGCCCAAAGAGGTACAAATCTTCGGTTCGGCCACCCATATTCAGGCTTGAGAGTAATGGGGCCAGACCAAAATAATGGTCGCCGTGAAGATGGCTAATGAAAATATAGCGTAACCGTCCTGGCCTAATTCGTTGCTCAATCAGGCGCAACTGCGTCCCTTCCCCACAATCGATCAGTACATAGTCGCTGCCAATAGTCAACAACTGCGCCGTTTGGTGGAGCCGTAAGGTGGGCGTAGCCGATCCTGCCCCCAAAATTGTGAGGGAAAAGGGCAGGTTAGCGGGCCGGTTATGATCAGCTTCCTGATTCGGTAATGGGTTAGGCTTCGGCATTGCCGACGCTGCCTCCGATGTCGTACTCATCATCCTGTTCGCTACGGAAATCGTTTTCCAATTCGTTCATAAAAACTGCGTCAATCGCTTCTTCCACCGTTGGTAAAATGGTTAAGTCGCTGATGTTGGCGGAGTCTAAAAAAGTAATCAGGTCATCGTTTTTAGTAACCAAGATTAATAAGCCGACTTCATTGATACATTGTCGGTTTATTTTTCGGATGGTCATAATTCCGGCTTGGTCTACTGACTGCACAGGGGCCATATCAACAATGATATTGCTGTAACCTTCCCGAAATAAACCCCGGCTTAATGTTTCAAAATCAGCGGGAACATCGCCCGCAACCTCACTTTCTGCTAGGCGAATCAGGGCGTACTGCTCGTTTTTTTCGATGGTGTAATTCATGACATTTGGCAATAGATAATGAAATAAGGTCGTATGAAACTAATTGCTGGCAACGACTGCCTGTCAATATAGATGATGCAAACTAATTATTAATTACCTGTAAAATATTGGTTTCAATGCGCGCGAGTGGGTCAATGGCTTCGGTGGGCTGAAAACGTTGCCCCGTAACCGTTTCAAATAATTCGATATAGCGGGTTGAAATTTGATTCACCCATTCATCGGACATTGCTGGAACCGTTTGACCAGTTTTCCCCTGAAAACCATTCGCAATAAGCCATTCTCTAACGAATTCCTTTGACAATTGTTTTTGAGGCAGATTGGCTCCCTGATTCTCCTCGTAGGTATCGGCGTAGAAATATCGTGACGAGTCGGGGGTATGTACCTCATCAATTAGATAAACCTTGCCATTTAGATTGCCAAATTCGTATTTAGTATCTACCAAAATGAGCCCCCGCGCGGCAGCCATTTCTGTACCACGGGCAAAGAGCGCCAGAGCGTAACGCTCCAACTGCACATACTCGCCTTCGGGAACAATGCCCTGTCGGAGAATTTCTTCCCGACTGATATCTTCATCATGGCCCTCGTGAGCTTTGGTCGAAGGCGTAATGATGGGCGTAGGTAGCCGGTCATTCTCGCGAAGCCCATCGGGCAGAGACACGCCACAAAGTAGCCGATGTCCATCGCGATATTGCCGCCACGCATGACCCGCCAAATACCCTCTAACCACCATTTCAACAGCATAGGGTTCGCACTTGAGACCAATGCTAACGTTTGGGTCGGGAACATCGAGCAGCCAGTTCGGAACGATATCGACGGTGGCTCGCAGAAAGTATGACGCTGTTTGATTCAGGACTTGCCCTTTGAAAGGGATAGGCCGTGGCAAGACTACATCGAAAGCCGAAATCCGATCCGATGCAATCATGATTAATTTATCGGGAAAGGAATATACATCCCGAACTTTACCGCGATAAAAGGCCGTTTGGCCAGGAAATTGGAAATTAGTTTCCTGAATAGCGTTCATTTATTTTTAAGTCAATTAATAATAATAATGGCGCAAGACTGGAGCCTTGCGCCATCACTTATAATCTTTCAATTACAATTGCCGATGCACCACCACCGCCGTTACAAATACCGACTGCGCCGTAACGGCCTCCGGTTTGGTGTAATACATTGGTGAGTGTTGTTACGATACGAGCGCCCGACGCACCTAACGGATGACCAATAGACACCGCACCACCAAAGACATTTAACTTTTCCTGCGGAACGTCAAGCACTTTGCTGAATACTAGTGGCACGACCGAAAAGGCTTCGTTTACCTCAAAAAAATCAATATCACTCACTGTCAATCCTGCCCGTTCGAGCGCTAATGGCACTGCTTTAGTTGGCGCCGTGGTGAACCATTGCGGCTCTTGTTCAGCGTCGGCATAAGCCAAAATACGGGCCAGTGGTTTAAATCCTAATTCATCCGCTTTTCGGCGGCTCATCACCACCAAAGCGGACGCACCATCACTGATCGGCGATGAACTGGCCGGCGTGACTGTGCCGCCAGCCGTGAAAGCCGCTTTTAGCGTCGGAATTTTGTCGTAAATGACGTTTTTATACTCTTCATCTTCGCTCACAATCACGGTGCCTTTGCGACCGATCACGTCGACGGGTACAATTTCGGCACCAAACCGACCGCTTTGTGTACTGGCTTCCGACCGTCGATAGGATTGTACGGTAAACGCATCCTGCTCTTCACGGCCAATGTCGTATTTCTGAGCCGTATGATCGGCAAAAACGCCCATGGCGCACTGATCGTAGGCATCAACCAAACCGTCTCGGGCAAGACCATCCACTAATTCGGCATTACCATATTTATAGCCGAAACGAGCTTTCGGGATGTAATAAGGTACGTTGGACATACTCTCCATACCACCTGCCACAACCACATCGGCCAAGCCCAGTTGGATAGACTGAGCAGCCAGCATAATGGCTTTTGTACCCGAGGCACAAACCTTATTGATCGTTGTGCAGGGAATATTGGCGGGCAAACCTGCTTGTAATGCTGCCTGTTTGGCGGGTGCCTGCCCAACATTCGCCGAAACGACATTACCCATATAAACTTCCTGAACCTGATCGGGATGTACACCCGCCCGACTTAAGGCAGCCCGAATGGCCGCAGCGCCCAAATCAACAGCCGACAAGGTTGATAAAACACCCCCGAATCCACCAATTGGTGTCCGAACGGCAGAAACAATTACGACTTCGTTCATATTGGTTTTGTTGTCTCTATAAACTTTTTACCACCGATTGCCAGCCGGTGCCGGTTTTGTTGAACGTCGGGCGGAGCGAGTTAGTGCATACGGCAAATCGTCGCCCTGCATCGCATCCAGAAGTTGTAACGCTTGCTCTTCACTCAAATTCAAGCGTTGAAAACGATGTAATAATTCATCCTGCCGGGCCGATCGTTCAACATGCTGCCCACCAGCCGGACGTGGCTTGTTGATAATTTTCGGTTTTTTATCGGCTGATTTCTGGCGTTGGCTCGTTTCCGGTTTCTTGCCAGAATAATATTTTTTTACTAATTCAAAATTATACCGGGCTGATTCGTTATCGGCGTTTTCGAGCAAAGCTTGTCGAAACAAGGTTAGGGCGGTGGCACTGTCGCCTTCCAGACACGCCATTACGCCTAATTGAGTTGCGGCAACCGTCCGTAGATCAGGACGATCTGATTGAAGTAACGTCTCGTACTGGGGCTTTGCCTGCGTATACTGTTTCAATTGAAAATACGTATGGCCTAAGTTCAAGCGCACAGCCGGATCAATAGTTGTCGTGTTGCGGCTCAAGTAAGCATATAAACGTAACGCCTGCGTGTACCGACCCGCCTGATAAGCTGTTTGCGCTTCCTGGCGCATTTGATTATTTCGCGAAATCGGGCTCACTGGAAGTAGTTCGTTCCACCAAAGCCATGCACTAAGTAACAGGTAAATCATGATGTGCTAACGGATGGCGAGCCAAAAATAAGACGAAATAGGGAGACCAACTCACAGCCTGAACGTTCGAATGGTTACAATCAGGTCAAGAACCAGTAAACCCAGTGCGGCAAGTAGGAAATAATAGTATTTATTGGTCGAAACAGCCACCCGATGTTGATCAATTATCCGGCCCTTCAACGAGCGTACAATACCCGCTAACTCATTCACATACCGGCCATTGGCATCAGCTTCAATATATTGTCCCCGACTATCTCGCGCCAATTCCTGCAAAAACTGGCGATTCAGACGACTACGAACAATTTGATGATTATCATCTCTCACAAAATCGCGGCCATCCCGAATGGATGAGCCAGTTTCTGTACCGACGCCTACTGTAATCAGCGGTAAACCAAAGGACCGCAAACGGGCTAATTCGCTTCGTTCGCAGGGGCTAAAGTTTTCGCCATCGCTGAACAGCACAATCGCTCTGACACTTTGATGGGTTGAGGAGTCGGTGAGGAGTTTCTGGCGAGCCAGTTCGATCGCGTTACACAAATCGGTACCACCCGTTGGCGACACACTCGTATGTACTTCGTGCATAAACTGCTTAAGCGCATCATGGTCGGCCGTTAGTGGCGAGAGAACGAACGACTCCGGAGCCGCCAGAATCAGCCCAAATCGGTCGGCGGGTAACGTATCGCATAGTTGCTGAATATCATATTTTACGCGCTCCAAACGTGTCGGCACGACATCACCCGCATCCATTGATCGCGAAACGTCCACGAGTAAAAATGTATCGTGACCTGTAGTGATCAAATCGCCTTCGGCCTCGCCAAAGGATGGACCGAGTAGGGCAATAATTAATAAAGTCAAATAACTACCGCGCAGAAAAAACTTGGGAACCACGCCCCAGGCGGCCGTATTAAGTTGGCGAGCCAGCCGAAATGTACGCCAAACATATAGCGCATAGAGGATAATAAATAGGCCAATAAAAATAAATTCGGTGCTGGTAAAGGGGTAAAGCCAGTTCATTTAGAGCGACTATCAGCCTGATGATGAGCTAAATCGCTCAATGGTGAATAACACAAGAAAGTGCGAAATTAGCACTTATAGAAAGATTTTTTTTCAGGTACCCCTTGCTGAAACGATAAATTGCCTTACCTTTGTATCCCAATCGTTCATGAAGGGAATGGTTGGCTTCGGAGAGATGCCTGAGTGGCCGAAAGGAACAGTTTGCTAAACTGTCGTACTGGCAACGGTACCGAGGGTTCGAATCCCTCTCTCTCCGCTGAGTAAACGAATAACCTTCGGGGTGTAGCGTAGCCCGGTATCGCGCCTGCTTTGGGAGCAGGAGGTCGTAGGTTCGAATCCTGCCACCCCGACATTGAAAGTCCCAAATAATCAACCGATTGGCTTAATTGCTG